>JAITGB010000238.1 GCA_031280945.1 Spirochaetales bacterium | reverse complement strand
GCCCAAAAGCGAGGCAAGACGGGCGTGAAAATTAACGGGCGGCTCAGTTTGAAGCCTCTGGATTTCGGCGGGGTACAATACGCCTTTTTGCCTTCCTTCTTCCGGCGCATTATCAATTTATTTGAATGGGTCGCGCTCTATTTCCTCTCTGTCAAAGGCGTAGCGTATAGGTACGCGCATTGCTTGAAGGCATACGTTTATGAGGCGGCCAGAGAAGCCTTTTTTTGCGGCCCAGAGCTTCCAGTCGCGCAAATGTCCTGAAGTAAGGCCCGCCCGGGTAACGCCCGCGAAGCCGTCAAAAGGCTCTATGTGAAGCCTGATGTTATCTGCGTTAAAGCGCAGATAAAACGCGGAGTGCGGCTTTTTATTGACAAGCGCCCGCTCTTGGACATAAGGGCTGTCCGGCGCCCAAAAACCTTTGATGTAATCAAGAAAAAGAATGTCCCCGCCGGCGGCGTGGGACTTCGACCATTCCGCGAAAATTTCTACGGCTTTATCCTCGGCTTCTTTTCGCCTCTCTCTTTTGCCTTCGGCAAGAATCCGTAGCGAGCGCGAATCCCGGTACTTTCCGGCTGCCGCGTTCCAGAACTTTACATACCATACCGGCCCCGCTTGTGTTTTCTCCTTGTAAATACAGTACGGACGACGCATACCTGACCCCCATTTTTATTGTGTGTCGGTTTTTGTGTCGGTTTTGGCTTCTTTTTAGCCATGCCATGCCGTACAGTACCAATAAGTCTTTGTACCACAAGCAATTATTCTTGGGCGATAATGGACTCGAACCATCGACCCCCTGCGTGTCGAGCAGGTGCTCTAACCAACTGAGCTAACCGCCCTGAAAAATCATCACGGCCTGTATATCATTTATTCAGGCTCATAACAATCCTTTCCAGAACCTTCTTCCTGTCAAGGGGCTTTACTATGTAATTCTTCGCTCCGCTCAAAAGGGATTTCTTTACCAAATCCTGCTTTCCCAAAGCGCTTACCATAATAACCTTGGCTTCCTTGTCAAATTCGATGATTTTTTCCAGAGCCGTTATGCCGTCCATCTTGGGCATGGTAATGTCCATGGTAACAAGGTCTATATTGGGGTACAGCTCCTTGTATTTCTGAACGCCCTCTTCCCCGTCGCCGGCGGTCGCCACTACCTGAAAACCCTCGGAGGTGAGAATCTGCCCCATCTGCTTGGTAACGAACATGGAATCATCCACAATCAGAACGCGGTAGGATTCGCCGTCCACTCGCTGGCCATCCGGTTTGCGCTCGCCTATGCCGCCGGCATCCCCTTTTATTTTCATACTCTGCGCTTCCTCCCCGCCTATGCCCGCTCACGAATTGCAACGTTGATTTCAATCTTTCCGCAGGAAAGTTTCATCGGAACAATCAGGGCCTCAACCTGCGAATTGGAAATCTCCATGTTCTCTCCGGTAAAAAGGGCCGGAGGAGTAAGGTCAAATTTGAAACCCAGGTCGTGCAGCTTCGTAACCGCCTGCGCGGTTATAAGGTTGGCAAGCTCCGTAATGGTCGCCTTGCCCAGTTCATCCAAAACCGTCAGCTTTTCGCCGTTCATAATGGAAGCGATACCAATTGCGGTGTCCTTCGTCATGTCAAAAAGAACACGACCCTCCACATCGCCCGCAAGCCCTACCAGAGCCGCCACACCCAAAACAGGCGTGGAAGAAGACTTCAGATACAGCTCGCCCCGCACAACTTCGCTGTTCAATACCTCTTTCAAGATATTGTAGGACGCTTCGACAAAGGGATTAATGTACTCTACTCTCATGGTTCAACTCCTGCTTAAAAAACTATCATCTTTATGACTTTTTGTATACCGCCCTGGCTCCGGAAACCGGCGCCCAGCGGGACGAATCCAGGGGCTTTTCATTATCGCCCAAAAACAAAAGACCTGTGGGTTTAAGTTTTTCGTGGAACTCCGCGAAAAGCCGCGCCTGGTCTTCCTGGCTAAAAAAGGGAAGCACATCCCGCGCCATAATAAAATCAAGTTCGGGAAGACTGTTGGGATGAAGGGCGTCGTGGTATTCAAAAAAGATTTTGTTCTTGAATTCCGTCTGGAAACTCGAACCGTTCTTTCCCATAACGATATACGGCCCCAGAAATTCAGGAAGCTCGTCATCGTTAAAAACAAGATTGGGCGCTGTGGAAATAGCGAGAAGGTCATTATCATGGGCCCACACCTTGAGCATAACGCCGGGATACTTTCTGGCAAGAATAGCCGCAAAGGAGTAGGCCTCAAACCCCTTACCGGAACCTATGCTCCATGCCTGAATAATTTTTCCGCTCTGCGCGGCAAGGGCGCGGGTATACCGCGCGGCCGTATCGTCTTCCCAAAAACGGCCCGTGTCCGCGGAATAGTACGAAGCAAGGTACTCGTCCGCATCGTCTGCGGATTTTAACTGCAGGTCCGCGCCCTGCTGTTTCTTTTTCTCCTTCCATTCCGCAAAACGGCCTGTAAACCATTCCTCGTTTACAGGGGTAATGCTAAAACCCTTGAAGGTTTTGAGGGTTTCGCGGATAAAATCCCTTTCCGGCTCGGCTGCGAGCGAATTACCATAGCTCTGGGGTTCCTGATAGGTTTCAGCCGAAACAGCCGCGGCGGCCGTGTCCGCGGCGGCAGGCAGGGCGGAATCCGCTGCCTTGCGGACGGAATCGTCTTTTGCGCAAATTCTTTCCGCGTTGAGGATAATATAGAGCCGGCCCTCGTTTTCTACTACGCCGCTTATGTATTTTATGTTTATGTCGCCAAAAATAGGATGCGGCGGCTGTATGCCAGCCGAAGAAAAACCTATAACCTTGTCGATTGAATCCACCACAACGCCTATAACGTTTTCGTCCAGGCTGAGAATCAGGCCGTTTTGCGTTTCCTCATTCTCGGCCTTTTTATCTACCGGCAGGTGAAAGAGAATCCGCAGGTCAAGGATGGAAATTATATCGCCCCTGAGGTTGTATACCCCCCGGACATAGGGAGCGGAATTCGGCACATAGGTAAAACTGCTGAATTTGGCAATTTCCTTGATTTTCATGATGTCTATGCCGTAATCCTTTCCGCTCAACGAAAAAGTTACCATTTTGAAATCAATCTGGTTGTTGTGCTCCTGACCTTCTTTCTGGTCCGCACCGTCCAAAACAAGTGAACCTGCAGCATTGCTCATCCCATAACTCCTCGCCAAAAACTCGCCGCTCTAACGGATTGAGGCTTCACGGCGTCCCCTGTCTTCCAGTTCGCGCTTGAGCCCAAGTTCCAAAATCTGGGGAACATCGATAATGAGGGACACCGTTCCGTCTCCGGTAATATTCGCTCCGGCGATTCCCGGCACATTGGTAAACTGGTCGCGCAGGGGCTTGATGACAACATCTTCTTCCCCTATGAGGGAGTCCACAATAAGCCCCATCCTGTCTTCGCCGTTTCCTACGATAACGACGAAGTAATATTCGTTGTTTTCCTCGGTTGGTATGCGGAAAAGCCGGTTCAGCCTCATAAGCGAAACCACGTCCTCCCGCACGTTAAACACTTCGTAGTTGTCCAGAATCTTGATTTCAGAGGGCCTGATACGGTGGCTGTCTATAACCGAACTGATGGGAATAGCGTACTTCTCGTTGCCCACTTTCACGAGAAGGCCCTGAATAATTGCCAAAGTCAGAGGCAGCTTGATGATAAAACGCGAACCCTTGCCCTTTTCCGAGGTAACGCTCACAGTACCGTTTACCTTGCTGATTTGCGTACGCACAACATCAAGGCCCACTCCCCGTCCCGATATGTTGGTAATACTTTTGGCCGTGGAAAAACCCGCCTCGAAGATGAGGTTAAATGCCTCTATATCGGTAAGGTTTTTGTTGGGGTGAATGAGGCCCCTCTCTATGGCCTTTTTGCGTATCGCGTCAACGTCAATACCTTTGCCGTCATCAATCACCTGAATGACAATCATATTGCCTTCATTGCTCGCCTTGAGGAGGATTGTGCCCTCCTCCGATTTTCCCGCCTCGGTCCGCACCGCGGGTTCCTCTATGCCGTGGTCTATGGAGTTCCTCACACAGTGGATAAGGGGGTCAAGAAGGTCTTCGATAACCGATTTATCGAGTTCAGTATCTTCACCCTCGATAACAAGGTTGATTTTTTTGCTGAGGGAACGCGAAAGGTCGCGCACAAGGCGCGGAAAGCGGGAAAAAATCTGCGCAATGGGAACCATGCGGATACGCATAACGCCTTCCTGGAGTTCCCCCGTAATGCGCCCCAGGTTCTGCGAAGTGCTGCGGAACTTGGCTATAGAACCTTTGAGATTACCCTCGAATTCGTCAAGCAGGGTAAAAAGGTCGCTGTACTTGTCCAGAAGGTCCCGTTTAATGTCCTTGACGGAACCGCCCTTCTGAATGTTTTCCAGATAGCCGGGCAGGGAGTCAAAAAGGGCTTTCAGCCTTTCGGAATACGTTGTTTCTATGCCCGCGAGGGCGGACATGATTTCCGTAAACTGGTTCGATATTTGGTTGAAGGCGGCCTTTGCTATAACAGTCTCGCTTACGAGGTTAAGGAGGTTGTCGATTCTGCGGGAATCAACCCTGAGAATAGAACCCTGCTGGCCGCCGGGCTTGTGCTGGTCTTTGTGCTGCTGTTTGTCCCCCTCGGCCTCCCCTTCGCCTTCGGCCTTGCTCTCCGCCTTCGCGGCGGCGGGCGCGGCAGGGGCGGCTGGAGCTTCCGCCCGGGGGGGCGGAGCGGCCGGAGGAGGCGCGGCGGGAGCCGCGGGCGCGGGGGCTGCAGGAGCCGCCGCCGCGGGAGAAGCCGCCGGAGTCATTTTTGCCGTGTCCGTTACCGTTGATTCCACAATGACATCGGGAATAACCAGCTTTTTTTCTATGTCGTCCGGCGATTCCTGCGTTGCGAGATAGTAGATAACTTCGGGATAAAAAACATCTTCGTAGAGCTTGTCAAAATCAGGGTCAGTTTTGAGAACCTGCCCCGCTGTTTTGAGAGCCGCAAAAACCTGAATACCGCCCACGGTATTCATGGGGTTGTTTTCGTCAAATATAACCTTGACCGCATAGAGCTTGTCGTCTCCCGCAGCTTCTTTCAGTTCCAGAAGGTCGTATTCGGACAGGCGCGAAGCGCCGCCCGCTGCCGCGGGAGCCGGGGCAGCGGGCTGGGGAGCCGCAGGCGCGGGTTTTGCGGCGGGGGCCGCCGCGGCTTTTTTTTCGCCGCCGAGACACGCCTCCAAAGCTCCCCTGACAGTGGAAATGTCCTTGTCGTAGACATTTCCCTCCCTTCGGGCCTCAAGCATCGCCTTGATTATATCTATAGAAGAAAGAATGGTATCAACAATTTCCGCGTTTACCGTGAGACGGCCCGAACGGATTTCGTCCAGAACATCCTCCAGAAGATGAGTAAACTTCTGGATTTCCATCATTTGAACGGTCCCGGCAGCTCCCTTTAAGGTATGGGCAGCCCGGAAAATCTCATCGATTGACTCTTTGTTGGAAGGGTCATTCTCGATAACAAGAACGTTTTCTTCAAGCTGGTCAATCTGACCGTCCGCCTCGGCGAAGAAATCTTTGAGGAGTTCTTCGTTGTTTGGGTCAAGGTAATCACTCATGTTACGTTAATAATAGATTGAGTTTCCGCAAGAAGTCAAGCGGATAAACCGAAAACGCCGGAAAAACTTCACGAAAAAAAACAGCCGCCTGAGGCGGCTGTTTCTGCGTAAAACCTCAAGGCCGGATGTACACCGGCCCAGGCTTTGAGTATTTTTACTGCTGCGGAGGAGGCTGCTGCTGCTGGCCGCCTTCCTGACGATTTTCCTGATGCATTTTCTCTTGCTCGATAAAACGCAGAACCTGAATGTTACCCAGTCTCCGCATCTCCGCGTTGCGGCGGGCTTCCTCACGCTTCTGGAGGATTCCCCACACCATTTCGTCGTCGATGTCCCTTTCCAGTTTGATAAGGGCCTTGTCGTACACAACGGAAATGTCCTTGAAGTAACCCACAAAGTCATCGCCCTCGTGCATGGCGTCCCGGTAAACCCTGATGCCAATCAGTTTGAGTACGGGAGCTGTTTTGGGATAGAGGGGCTCAAGCCTAAGGTCGCGGTTACGCACCTCGCTGATATAGTTGGGATTATCCCACTGGAGCCTGCGCCAGCCGTCGAACTGAACATGACCGAGAACAACTTCCTGTATATCGGTGTTGGCGTGCTGGAGAAGGAGGCTGACCTTGTGGGGAAAGTTGAGCCCATGAACCCACATATAGACGGTTTTCAGAACGCCGACATTCTTGAGAACGCCGACACCGTCGAACATACCCCCCTTCCTCTGGTCTTCGGGAGCTACCACAGTCAGGTTGCCGTTGCCGTCCAGAGTGGTCTTATCCATATACGCGGGAATTTCAAAAGGCGGCTTTATGAGAGCCCAGCCGTTATAGAATTCCATGGGGAAATGCACCCGTACGCCCATGACGTTTTTGCCCGGAAAATTGTTCTCCGGAGCGTCATCCTTAACCTTTGCCGGACGTACCAGAGTGTATTCCTGGTTCACAATCGTCCGGGACGAGGAGGCGAGGCGGACTTCCCAGTTACCGATTGCGAGGGAAGTCTTCATCAGCCGTTTTTCCTCATCGGAAAAGCTCGAACCGGCGGTTATGCCGAAATCCATCATTGTAGACTGATTGTCCTTGGGGTTGTCCGCGGGATAATCTGCTATAAGCTGGTCAAAGTCGATAAGAACTGCCTCTTCGGCCGCGAGCGCCATACCCACCAACATAAATGCGGCGATAAGTATTACAAAACGTTTCATTCCATAGCTCCTTGTAAACGAGATACAAATGTACAGTCCAAATTATACGGATACGCGCTTGTTTGTCAAGAGTATTTCTGAATTTTTTTGACTTTTCCTGGGGGAGGGCATTTTTGGGGCAAAGAGCCGCCTTATTGCTTTTTCGGCCTGTAAGGAGGCGAGCCGGGCTCTTGTCCGCCTATGGTTATGACTATCCGCGAAATTGTGTGAAAATTGAAGAGGACGGTACGGTTTACGGCGGACATGAGTTCTTCAAAGCTCGTTTTGTTTTCGCTGCCCAAAAAGATAACTTCTTCGGAGAAGTCGATGTAGGCTGCCCCGTCCCGCACGAAAACTGACCTTACGCGGGTAGTGCGGGGAAACATATTGGCGTGGCGTATGTCCATGGGCCCCAGAACCATTTCGTTGACGAGGGCCTGGATGTTGGCGCTGAGGGTGTCCTGGCGGTAGATGCTGCGGGGTTCTCCTGAGAGCTCCTCAGCGGCGGTTTCGGGGAAGAAGATGACGCAGTGCATACGCTCGCGTCCGCCTATAAGGTAGGCCGTAAGGGCTATGAGAAAAACGGCGAGAAACGCTCCCGCGGCGAGGGTCTTTTTTTTCTGTTCGGCTGAGGCGGCTGCGGGCCAGAGGCGAGCGGAGAGGAGGCGGAGGCAGCGCGGGAGGGATTTCAGAGAAAAACTCACGGGCCGCTCCCTTTTTTGTGTTTGTCTTCAAACTGCCGCACGAAGGAGTTTATGCCGGCGTAGATGGCCTGGGCGATTTTCCGCAAATGGGAGCGGTTTGCGAGGAGTTTTGCTTCCTGGGGATTGGTTACAAAGCCTATTTCCACGAGAACCGAGGGCATTTTGGCTTTGCGTACGACAAACCAGGACTCTTCTTTGAGGCCCCGGCTTTCGGAGAGGGGGGCTACTTCGTCATCAAAACCTTTGAGTATGCTCTGGGCGAGGAGTATGCTTTCGCGGCTGAACTCTTCGTCCTTCATGAGGTTGAGTATGGATTTGACTTCGGGTATTTCGCCGTCTCCGTCATCGCCCAAAAGGTCGCGGCGGTAGGTGGGGGGGAGGTACCAGACTTCGTAGCCTTTTCCCCGCGGGTTGAGGGAGGCGTGTGCGTGTATGGAGATGAAGATGATGGCGTCCTGTGGGGCGATTTTTACGGCGTGGGCTTTTTCTGTGCGCGCTTCGAGGTCGAGGTATACGTCCCGTGAGCGGGAGTAGACGATTTGTTTGTCAGGGTAGCGTTTTTTGAGCATTTCGCCGAGCATGAGGGCTGTGCTTAAAACGAGGTCTTTTTCGCTCAGGATGAGTTTTTTTCCGTTTATGGTGTGGCGGCCTATGGTTCCGGGGTCTTTCCCGCCGTGTCCGGGGTCTATGAATATGGCTCCTATGCGGGGAGTTTTGTGCTGTATGGGAAAGAAGATTTCGTGTATGACTTTTTCCGTGGAGGCGGGGATAAAGAGGGTTCCCCTGCTCTTTTGGAGGGGTTCGCAGGGGATTTTGCCTGTTCTGTCCACGAGGAGCCAGGGTTCGCCGAGCCGGAAACTTACGCTTTTGTAGCCCTGCGAGACTCTTCCTGTTTCAAGGTAGGGTTCCCAGGAGAGGTCGAGGCCGGATTCGTCAAGAAAGCTGACGAGGGCGCGGCCTTCGGCGGCGTAAAGTCCTGGAGCGAGGACGCCCGATATAATGAGGAGAAAGGTGATGATTAAAAGCTGCTTGAGCTTTCCCATGCTGCTGTTTGTGTCTGTACCTCTTCTACTGTGTTTTTCCGGCTGAGTGTGTCAAGAACCCAGAGTCCGCCCTGCACGCTTCCCCGGATGAAAGCCTGCCAGAAAACGCTTCCCAGCGCAAGGGCCCCGGCCCAGGGGGGGGGCTTTTGAGTTTCCCTTATGCGGCAAATTTCTTCGAGGGAGGCGCGGAACTCTCTGTGGTTCCAGTCTGTTATTTCGTGGATTTCCGTGTGTTCCAGGGTGTTTTCCGCACAGAGTATGAGAATGTTTCCTGCCGCGAAAAAGGGCGTTTGGCTGCCGGTGGAGGCGGGGGCGTTGCGGGGGTGGTACCCCCGCATGGGGGGTAGCGCAGGACCCCGCAAGGGCGATAGCCCTGAGGAGGCCGGAGCGGGGGGGGCTTGCCCCCCTTGAGAATCTGAATGATGAGGTATAACGTCTGCCAATTTGACCCACTGCGGGAGTTTTTGAAGCGGGCGGAGGATTTCCTGGGGCAGGGTGTAGGCGGGGGGTTTAAGCGGGGCGGGGGCGAAGAGATAGTTTTGGGTTTCGGGATTTTGGGGGGCGAGGCGCACGAGGATGCACGAGACGGCTTTTTCGGCGGCTTTGACCGCGGCTTCGTGTCCGGGCAGGGCGCTTATGATGTTGCCGCATTTTTCGACGTTATTTTCGGGGAATTTTAGGGGGGAGCCGGGTTCGATGCGGGTAAAGATGTCCTGGACGCCGGGAATGTCGAGGGCGGTTTCGATGCCGGTGATTTCTTCTGCCGCGCCGGGGATTGAGATGAAGGCTCTTTCGGCGGAGGTCCAGCTGCGTTTGGCTTCCAGGGGGGCGGGGGCTATGCCCATTGCTATGTTCATGGCTTCTTCGGTTATGTCGACTCCGCGGGCGTAGGGGCAGGTCCAGCCGGACATATAGCCGCCTGAGAGCCGCGCGGCTATTTCGCCGACTACGGCGCCGTGGGGGGTGGAGAAGATGTCGCCCTTGGCGGCTCCGTCGGTGATGCCGAGGGCTTCGACGCCTCTGCGGAATACGTCTTCGACTTCGGCGAGGACTTTTGCGGGGGCTGCCGAGGGGAAGGTGTGGCCGAGTTCCACGAAGAAGGGGGGGAAATAGATGTGTCTGTCGGCCATGCCGCAGGTGGAGATTTTTCCTTTATAGACGAGGGCGTCTATGCTGAACTCGGGGCCTTCTATGAATTCTTCGACAATCGCTTTGCCGGAGCCGGAAAAGAGGAGGGCGCTGTGCAGGGCGGCGGGAAGTCCGGCGGGGCTTTCTACCATGCGCACGCCGCGCGCGCCCATGTTGTCAACGGGTTTTACGACTACGGGATAGTTTCCGGGAAAGCGGAGGAGATTTGCTGTCTTCACTGCGCCTGGGGCGCTTGCCGCGCCTTCCGCGCCTGATGGGTTCGAGAGGTCTGCTATGTCCGCCGCCGTAAAGCTGACCCATGCTGGTGAGGGGATTCCGTGTTTTTTGAAGATTTCCCTCATGCGCGATTTGTCGGTGGCGTTGAGGGCGGTTTCTACGGGGAGGCCGGGGAGGCCGAGTTTTTCGGCGATGTAGGCTACGGAGAGGGAAAAATCCGTTCCGGCTGTAAAAACTCCGTCAAGGCCGCCGTGCGCGCGGTAAAACCGGGCTCTTTGGAGGAGGGTTTTGCGGTCTTTTAGGTCTACGGGTTCAAAAATGTCGGCGAGGCCCACTCCGGGGGCCTGGGGGTTTACGTCCATGGCGATAACGCGCCAGCCTTTTTTTCGCGCTGTGCGTAGGGCGGGAATCTGCATGGTGCCTGCGCCCAGTATCATGATGGTTTTTTTTGTTTCAGCCATGTTTTTTCTCCGCGTAGACTTCAAAGGTGTCGCCAAGCCCGAAAACTCGGCTCAAAAGGCCGCAGAGCCGCCGGCCCAGAAAACTTTTGAGCGGGGGGGGGAAGCGTTCGGGGTGGTGGCCTGTAATGCGTATTTTCCGTACCCGAAAACCGAAGCGGCCCAGCGCTCCGGCGGCGGCGCGGGGGTTCCACAGGGTGTAGTGGTCTTTGGGGCTTGCCCTGTAAAAACTTTCTTTTGAGAAGATTCCGCTTACTCCCCTGCTGTTGGGCGTGGAAAAGGCGAGGAATCCTCC
>JAITGB010000198.1 GCA_031280945.1 Spirochaetales bacterium | reverse complement strand
CGCTCCAGAACCTCCATGCGGCTTGCCATTTCCGAGGGATGAACGGAAAGCTCCTGCCAGCCATCCCAAAACTGGTCCATGGCGGAGCGCAGGGAAACATCGGTTATTTCCCTGTGGATTTTTTCGAGCTTCATAATATCTTCGTCCCGCGTTTTCCAGTAGCCCTCGGCATTGGCCTGGGCCACGATGCGGCTTTCGAGGATTTCATCGCGTATACGCGAAAGCCGGGCTATGGACGTGCCCTGCCCTATCTGACCCGGAGTCTCCTCGCGGCTCAAACCCGGCACATACAGGGGGTCCATGGGCTTAAGGTCAACACGCTGGCGGGAATAGCCCTCGGTGTTCATATTGGAAAGATTATGACCAACGGTCTGGATACTCTGGTTATGGGCGTTGAGCCCCCTTTTCCCCAGTTCGATTCCAAAAAATGTTGACAGCATACAGCCTCCTATAAGCTGTGGTTTATAACAAGAGGTCCGTCCGCGCCAGCGAACCTGCCCGTGCGCGTATACGTGGAGCCGCGCTGCGCCGGAAAAAACTCTTCTATAACCCGGCCCAGAACGCTCCCCGCCGCGTTCACGTAGGCCGAAAGAGCTCCGGTAATGCCCCTCACCTTTTCCACGGCAAGCCGCGTTCTTCTGTAAAGCGCGGAAAGCTCCCCACTGTCCTCCAGCGGAATACGGGCAAGGAGGGCATCGAAACCTTCCTCAGGCCCCGCTCCACAGGCGGCCCTGATTTTCTCGTACACAGCCGCCCTCTGTCTCTCCTGCGCCGCGATTTCCCCCCCAAGCCTCTTGAGCGCCCGAAGCGTCTCCTCAAGTCCTGTCCAGTCGCGGGCCAAAACAGCTGCGCGCAGTTTTTCTTCCAATGCGGAAAAGTTTTCAAGGCAGAGGGCCTCTTCTCCCATGAAGCGTTCCAAAAGGCGTACATCGGCTCGCACTGTGTCCATAGTATGAGTATCGGCGAAAGGGAAGAGAGGCATTAGGGGGGTACAAACAGGGTTTTCGAATTGACTTTTTGAACCAAGAGAAGAATTTGGGCGCATCTCTGCGCTTTTTCCCAAAGGGAAAAAGCGCAAAGTCGGGCTTTGCGGGGCTCCGCTATCGCTCCGGTCTTTTTGGGGCCATTAGCCCCAAAAAGACTAAGCCCCTCCAATCCCTTGCGCGGGGCAGAGTTTTGCCCTGCGCTCCGCGCACGGCAAAACTCCGCCAAGACCCACAGCCCGGGCCGCCTTCGGCGGCCCGCCAGCCTCTTTCATTCGTAGACGACTACTCCGTAGCCGACAAAAGAGGAGGCCGTGTGTTTATCCAGGCTGGTGGCGTAGGCTGCGATTCTGCCGCGAAGCTGGAGTTCTCCGGCGCAGAGCGCGGCTGCGGCGGCGGCTCCGGCTGAACAGGCGGCTTTGTGCGCGAGGCCGAGGCGGAGGGCTTCGTTGTAATCGCCCGCGGCGAGGGCCGCGAGGAAGGGGGCGTCGTTTTCTTCTTTGACCCATTTTTCGGCGCTGGGGCCTGTGCCTTTGGGGGCGAAACCGTAACCCGGGCCGTAGTGGGTTAAATCGGTTGAGGCTACGACCGCGAGGGAGCGGCCTTCGTGCGCGAGGCGGGCGAGGAGTCCTCCGAGTGCGAGGGCAAGGCTGCCGGGGGGGACGCGGAGGCATAGGGCTTTGGCCTGGGGGAAGGCGTGTTTTATGAGGGGAAGCTGGATTTCTGTGGTGTTGTCGCCGGGGGTGTCGGGCTGGAGGTGTATTTCGGAGGAGATTTCTTCGAGGAGGGCTGTGTCTGTTTCAAGGGGGCCGAGGGGCGTTTCAAAGGCGTCGCAGAAGGAGGCCAGGATGGGGCTGTGGGGGGAAAGGTGGCCGCCCAGAACTATGAGGGTTTTGGCGGGGCTGAGGGCTGTGATGCCCTGCCAGGCGAGGGCCCCTGAGAAAAACCAGCCGGCGTGGGGGACAACGCAGAGTTTGGCTTTTTTCTCCCGCGCGGGGAGCCAGGAAGCGATGGAGGAGAGGATTTCTTCTTCTGTTTCGGGGTACCAGCCTGAGGGCAGGTTTCGCGGATATACTGTTTTTTTCTGTAGCATAAATTTTATTTTTCCTCTATAATTCCTTGTATGGGTAAACGGCTTTCATTTTTTTACGCAATCCTGAGTATAGCATTTATTATTGGGCTTTGTATCTATACGGGGTTCAGGCTTCAGGACATACGGCGTGAGAACACGCGAAGGGTTTCGTCTGGTTTTGAGCAGCTGCGCTACGTCATCGAAACGAGTTACCTCAAGGAGAGTTCTTTCAGTACGGAGGCTTTTAGCAAGAGTATGGGTCAGGCTTTTGCTCTGGACCCGGACCTGGATATTCTTGTCATTTATTCCTACGATACAGGGGTTCAGTATTTAAGAACGCGGGATTCGGGTTTTCTGGGTAATCCTGCGGCTGATTTTTCGACTATAAAGGGGACTCCCCGTTTTTCGTATAGTCCGTTTTTCCGCACTCAGGTCTCAAAGGCTGTGAATGTTCCGGGCAGGAGTTCTTTCATCATCGGGGGAGTATACAAAATTATTCGGGACGGGGAGCTTTTTCGGGAGCTAAGGACTACCCTCATAGTTCTCTGCGTTTTCGCGGGCGTTACTTCGATTCTCCTCTTTTTGTTTGTTGTTTTTGGCCGCAAGGAGGAGGCTTCTTTTGAGGAGGAGGAAAAAGAGGCTGCCGCCGCTTCTCCGGCTTCTTCACAGCCCGTATCCATAACCTTGACGCAGCCGCCTTCGCCTCCTCCGCAGCCTCAGCGCGTGGCAATCACTTTGAACCAGACTCCGCCGGTTTCTCCGCCGCCGCCTCCCCAGCCCGTAGCCTTTAATCTTACCATGAACCAGCAGCCGCAAAACGGAGGGGCGGGGCAGTTCGGCGCGGCGGCTGAGGGGGCGTACCCTTCTGTTTCCGCTCCCGAGGACTGGAGGGATACTCTGGAAAAGCGGCTTTCCCTTGAGGTGGAAAAATCAGCTTACAACGAGGAGGACTTGTGCCTTCTTCTTGTGAGAGTGCCGGGTTTAAGCGGAAATACGGAAGATTACCGCCGTCTGGGACGCGAAATAGAAACGAGGTTGTCCTTTGTTGATTTGACTTTCCCCTATCCGCCTGACGGCTATGCTGTTATTCTGCCGAACGCGGGTCTTGAACAGTCCATAGGAAACCTGAAAAACTTTTTGAAAACGCTTTCCCGGTTTTTTCAGGCATATTCGCCCCCCCTCTGCGGTCTTACGGCGCGCAATACGCGGCTTGTTGAGGGTACGCGCCTTCTTGTTGAGGCGGAGGAGGCTTTACGGCGCACAGGCCCGGGCGAGGATTCGCGGATAGTTGGTTTCAGGCCCGACCCCGGCAAATACAGGGAGTATATTTCCGGTCAGACGGCGGGCAAGTAGGCTCCCCTTCCCTGCCAACAGCTTAAGAAAGTGGGCGCATTTTTTACGGCCTGCGGCCGTAAAAAACCCCCCAGCCCGATAAAACGCGGATTTTAGCAATACGCAAAATCAGGCTAAGTGCGTTATACCAGCACTACGTGGCTGTGACCCTAATCGCGTTTTTGAGGGGGGCTATCCGCTCCAATTCCTCAAAAAGCCTTCGTCTTGTTTGCGGGATTTCCGCTTCTATCCCTTGCGCGCCCAGGGCCCGGGCTGCCGCAGCAGCCCGGCCAGCCTTCTACCCCCGCTCATCTCACCTTAAGTTGTTGACAGTGGGAGGCCCCCCCCTGAGCCGGAGCCTCCTCGTTCCTGCGGGGTCTCCGGCTACCCGTTGGCGCCCCCCGCAACGCCCCCGCATTACGGTTCAGTAAAAGGCG
Organism: Spirochaetales bacterium; assembly: GCA_031280945.1. GTDB lineage: Bacteria > Spirochaetota > Spirochaetia > DTKZ01 > DTKZ01 > JAISAF01. Next base: position 83 of record JAITGB010000198.1, on the reverse strand, counting down.
GTTTTTCGATTCTCTCCACATTATAGGAATCAAGAATATACACCCGCGAAAGAGAGCCGCCATCCTCCTGTACGGCGCAGTAG
>JAITGB010000133.1 GCA_031280945.1 Spirochaetales bacterium | reverse complement strand
GCATTGACAATCGGGGCCAAGTGTAGGAAAATATAAGTGCGATTCAGGCGGGGGGACCATGAAAGCCAAAATAAAAATTCTTCTTGTTGATGATGAACAGATTAGTCTTGAGTTCTTTTTCGTCATGCTCAGTAAGCTGGGTTTTGAGGTGGAAAAGGCGGAGGACGGCGAGGAGGCTCTGGAGAAGATTAAGCGGTTCAGGCCGGGGCTTGTGATTCTTGACAATATTATGCCGAAGCTCTCGGGCTGGGAGGTTACGAAGATTGTCAAGGAGAGTGAGGAGTTCAGCGAAGTGCGCAATACTCCTATTATCATGTTTTCGGCCATGGACGACGTGAAGGATAAGCTTGAGGGCTTTGAGCTGGGAATCGAGGACTACATTACGAAGCCTTTCAATTTTTCCGAGGTGCTTGCGCGCATCAAGGCTGTTTTGCGCCACAAGGAATTCGCCGACCAGCTTGTAGAGAGGGAGCGGAGGCTTGCCCTGCACGATGAGTTTGTAAAATCCCTCAAGGAGAGGATTCCGGCCCTGCGGGAGGCTTCCCGCGCCGCGGAGGAGGCCGGGGCTGTTGAGGCTTTGCTTATAGACCTGGAGAAGGCTGAGGCCGGCCTTAAGATAAATGAGGTGAGCGCTGAGGAGCTTGAAGCGAAATACAGGATGAACTTTGAGGCCATGAAGGAGCGCCACGAGAATCACCGGGGAAACCACGGGTGATTGGCGGGGAAGAGGGGGGCGCCTTGCGGCTCTTTGCGGGGGAGTTCGTGCGCCCGGCGTGGATAAAGACGGTGTTGAGGATGAAAATCACTAGTAACGAAAACGGTAAGGCCCGCGAAAATAAAAAAAAGGATGCGCTGTGAGCATGAGTGCCGCCTACGACCTTGATGCGTACCAAAAGACGGATTCCTGGCTGGGGCCTGCTACGGTTCTGAAGGGGACTTTGAAATTTTCTTCTTCGGTCCGCATCAGCGGAAAATTCGAGGGGGAGATTGAGTCGGGGGGCTACCTGTACGTTGAGTGCGGGGCTGACGCGCGGGCGGACCCCCCGGCGACGACGCTCGCCGTGGGGGGGACTGTGCGGGGGAACCTTGAAGCCTACGAAAAAATTGAGATGCTTCCTACGGGAAAGATTTACGGTAATGTGCGTACGGCGAAGCTGCGCATCGCGGATGGGGTTATTTTTGAGGGCAAGTGCGAGATGATAAAGCGGGGCGATATGGTTGATGTTTTTTCGGCTCCTATCCAGCAGCTCAAGAAGTCAATGCAGGGTGTGTGAGGTTTTTTTTTCTGTTCCCGCTTTTGTGGATTTCCTCCGGGAGCGGGGCTTTCGGCTTGTTACGGCGGAGTCCTGCACGGGGGGGCTTATCGCCAAACTTGTTACGGACGTGGCGGGAAGCTCGGATGTTTTCTGGGGGGCTTTTGTTACCTACAGTAACGATGCAAAGACACGGTGTCTGGGCGTTTCGGAGGATACTGTGAGGCGTTTTGGGGCGGTTTCCCGCGAGACTGTAGAGGCTATGGCGCGGGGGGCTCTGGCGGCTTCGGGGGCTTCGGCCTGTATTGCTGTTTCGGGTGTCGCGGGGCCGGGCGGGGGAAGCCCGGAAAAGCCTGTGGGTACGGTTTTTATTGGGGCCCGGGCCGGCGAGGGCCGGCACAGGGAGGAGGAGTTTCACTTTTGCGGTACGCGGGAGGAGGTGCGGCGCGCGAGCGCGTACAAGGCCCTTGCGTTCGTGGAGGAGTTACTGCGGGGAGGATAGCCCTGTTTTTTTGAGGCGGTAAAAAAACGCCGCTAAAATTTGAATCTGAACAAAAAGGGACTTGACATGAAAAAAGGCGCTGCGTATATTTAGCTAAAATACTTCATGCAAAATAATCCCTTAAGACAATTTTAACGGTTTATACAATCGCGGGTGCGCGAATAAACGCACAAAAACAATGTGGAGAGATAATACATGGCAATAATCCGAAAACGGAGGACTACAACGAAAGAGGCGGAGCTTGAATCGGACTACCGAGCCCAGGGCGAATTGGGCCTGGGCGCGGCTTCAGGGGGCCCGGGCGCGGAGGAAGATACGGCCGGGGATGCGGAAGCGGGGGCTGTGCGGAAGAGAAAAATCCGCGTTGAACTTATAAAGGACGCTGTGCTTCCTGGTTCGGAGGATGAGGGGTCTTCAGGCGAAGGGAGTTTTCCGCCCCAGGCGGCTCCCGCGGCTCCCGCGTCCCCGGCTTTTCCTCCCCCTCCGGCGCAGCCTGGTTCCCAGGACGAGGTGGACTACAGGAGCGTTTCCCCGGTTCAGGATATGCGCAAAAACCACGACCATTCGGCGCGGCGGGGGAGGTTTTTTGACAAGGGCGGACGCAGGCCCGCCGTGAGGGGCCGCGAGGAGGCGGCTGTTCCCGCGTATGTGGACAGGGCTGTTTTGCAGGCCCAGAACCAGCCGCCGCCTGAGAACCAGAACATACTGAGCATAAACGACCTTACGGTTATGAACATGAAAGACCTGCGCGACCTTGCAATCAGCCTGGGCTCTCCGCAGGAGAATCTTCCTGCCCTGAAAAAGCAGGAGCTTATTTTTACCATACTGAAAGCCCATACGGAAAAAAGCGGAGCCATCTACGCTTACGGCTCCCTGGAAATCCTGCCGGACGGGTACGGCTTCCTGCGCTCGCCGCAGAACAGCTACCTCCCCGGGCCGGACGACATTTACATATCGCCGTCTCAAATCCGGCTCTTTAACCTGAAAACAGGCGATACCGTGTACGGCCAAATCCGGCCCCCCAAGGAAGGCGAAAGATTTTTCGCCATGCTGAGGGTGGAAACCGTCAACTTTGACGAACCCGTAGAGGCCCAGCAGAGAATCCCCTTTGACAACCTCACGCCCCTGTACCCGGACGTGAGGCTCAACCTTGAAACCATGGACACCGACACCTCCACGCGGCTTATCAACCTCTTCTCGCCCATAGGAAAAGGCCAGCGCGGACTTATCGTCTCCCCTCCCCGCACGGGAAAAACAATCCTCCTGCAAAGGGTGGCCAACGCCATTACCCAGAACCACCCTGAGGTGTACCTCATTGTGCTTCTTATAGACGAGAGGCCCGAAGAAGTTACCGATATGCAGAGGAACGTTAAAGCGGAGGTCATTTCCTCCACGTTTGACGAGCAGGCTTCGCGGCACGTACAGGTTGCGGAAATGGTTCTGGAAAAAGCAAAACGCCTCGTGGAACACAGACGGGACGTTGTGATTCTCCTCGACTCGATTACGCGCCTCGCGCGGGCCTATAACCAGACAGTTCCCACGTCGGGCAAAATCCTCTCAGGCGGCGTTGACTCAAACGCCCTGCACAAGCCCAAACGCTTCTTCGGGGCCGCGCGCAACATAGAGGACGGAGGCAGCCTCACAATCGTGGCAACAGCCCTCATCGAAACGGGCAGCAGAATGGACGAAGTTATTTTTGAAGAGTTCAAAGGCACGGGCAACATGGAAGTCCACCTCGACCGCAAACTCTCCGACCGCAGGCTCTTCCCGGCAATCAACATCAAGAAGTCCGGCACACGCAAGGAAGAACTCCTTCTCACCGAAGAAGAACTCAACAAGATGTGGATTCTGCGCAAGGTTATTAACCCCATGGACGACCTTGAGATTATTGAGCTCCTCATTGACAGAATGAAGAAAACCAAGAATAATGAGGCTTTCCTGCGTTCTATGAACACAGGGGGTGCCGCAGACTAGCGGCAACGGAGGAAACATGAAAGCTGACATACACCCCGCCTACAAACCGGCAAAAATCACCTGCGCCTGCGGCAGCGTTATCGAAACCCGCTCCACCGCCGGGGACATCTCCGTGGAAATCTGCTCCCAGTGCCACCCCTTCTTTACCGGCAAGCAGAAACTCGTGGACACAGCAGGCCGCGTTGACCGCTTCAAAAGACGTTATAACATTAAAGATTAAGACGTAAGAATTTGGGCGCATTGCACGTTTTTTTGCCTGCGGCAAAAAAACGTGCAACCGGGCTTTGCGGGGATGCGCTTCGCTCCGGTATTGCGGGGGCCGCCCTGTGGGCGGCCCCGGCAAGACTAAACCCCTCCAATCCCTTGCGTAGCCCACGGGCAAGCAGCAATTTTGCTCCGCAAAATTGCGACCAGCCCCTTGCGCGCCCAGTGCCCGGCCCGCCAGGCGGCCCGACCGCCGCGCGAAGCGCGCGGCGGTCTGCTGCATTGTTGGCCTTTTCCTGTCAACACAGGAAAAAAAATACTAAAGTAGGAGAAATTACTATGTATCTTATTATCGGTATGCTTATCGTCTGTGTTCCTGTGCTGGCTATTG
>JAITGB010000098.1 GCA_031280945.1 Spirochaetales bacterium | reverse complement strand
GGAGAACTCCATGATAAAAGCAAAAAGCCGGCTCCGGCAAAGGAAAAACCATGACGCTCACAGAAATGCTCGCATCAAAACCGCCTGCGCAGAGTGAATTAAAAAGCCGCGAAGAGATTCGCCTACGGCTCGAAAAGGATTCCTCGCGCCTGGTTGTTGTGGACGATGACCCCACGGGAACGCAGACCGTACACGGCATCCGCGTATACATGGACTGGCGGGAGGAGACCCTGGGCCGGGCCTTTGACAGGAAGGAAGCGGTTTTTTACGTTTCAACAAATTCCCGCGCCTACCCTGAGGCGGAAATGCGGGGCTTCTCCCGCGAACTGGGGAAGAACCTCCAGGCCGCGGCAAACGCGCGGGGGCTTCGCGTTCTTCTTGCTTCACGGAGCGACAGCACTTTGCGCGGCCACTATCCCTCGGAAATTGACGCCCTCCTTGAAGGCTATGGGGAGGAGCCGGACGGGGTAATTCTGGCCCCGGCCCTCTTTGAGGCGGGCCGCTACACCATAGACGACATTCACTGGGTGGAAGATGCTTCCGGCCAGATGCTCATGGCGGGGGAAACCGAATTCGCGCGCGACCCGAACTTTGGCTACACAAAGAGTAACCTGAAGGAATGGGTGGAGGAAAAGACCAGGGGCCGCTGGAAGAAGGAGGACGTTCTCTCCCTTTCGCTTGAAACCTTGAGGGAAAAGGGCTCATCCGGCGCGCGGGAAATTCTCCTCCGCGCACGGGGAGGGGTTCCTGTTATCCTCAACGCTGCGGCCTACGAAGATATTGAAACAGCGGTCATGGCTCTTGCGGAGGCGGAAGAAGAGGGGAAAAAATTCGTCTACCGCTGTGCGGCCTGCTTTGTAAAAGTGCGGGGCGGGTTTGAGGACAGGCCCCTTCTTACGGCGGCGGAGCTTGGCCTTGCAAAGGGCCCGGGCCTTGTTGCCGCGGGTTCCTACGTGGGAAAAACAAGCCGCCAGCTTGAATGTCTTTTCAAGTCCGGCTCTCCGGGCCGCTATGAAGCCATTGAGCTTGACGTAAACCGCGTTGCCTCTGGCGGTGAGGCGGCGCGGGCCGAAGCGCGGAGAGCTGCGGGCTGTGCGGACGCGGGCCTGCGGGCGGGAAAAACGGCGGTGGTGTACACTTCCCGCGCTGTACGCTCATCGCAGGGAAAAGAATTCCTTGACTTCGGAGGCCGCGTTATGAAGGCCCTCTGCGATACGGTGCGGGCTGTGAGTGTGCAGCCTTCCTTTGTCGTAGCCAAGGGGGGCATAACCAGCATAGAAATCGCGCGTACGGGCCTGGGCGTTGAGGAGGCTTTTGTGGCAGGACAAATAGCTAAGGGCGTTCCCCTCTGGGAACTGGGGCCTGAAACACAGTGGCCCGGGGTTCATTATGTGGTTTTTCCCGGCAACGTGGGGAACGACCATACTCTCAAAGAGGTTGTGGACGAGCTGGGCGGTTAAAAACGCGCGTTAAAATGTAAGGTGAAAACACTTTTAGAAAAGCACGGCAAGAGAAGGAGTAAAAACATGGCGCAGGAAATCGGGTTTGTGGGTCTTGGAATTATGGGGAGCGCGATGTCCCGTAATCTCGCAAAAAAGTTTCCCGGCATACGGGTCTTTGACGCGGATAAAAAGAAAATCCGCGCGGCGGCCTCCGCTGCGGTTATTGGGGCTTCGGGCGTACAGGAGATAGCTTCGTCCTGCGGCATTGTTATTCTGTCGCTTCCCAATTCGGCGGTTGTAAAAAGCGTTGTTTTGGGCGAGGGGGGGCTTGCCTCTGGCATGAAAAAAGGCGGCCTCATCATAGATACAAGCACAACCGAAGTAAAAACGGAGATTGAAATAGCCGCGGCCCTCACGGCGAAAGGGATTGATTTTCTTGACGCGCCGGTTTCCGGCGGGGAGAAGGCGGCGGTCGAGGGTACTCTCTCCTTCATGGTTGGGGGAGATGAGAAGGTCTTCAGGGCCGCGAAGAAATACCTGGCCGCGATGGGCTCTTCCGTTGTGCGTACGGGCGGGGTTTCAATGGGGCAGGCGGCCAAGTGCGTTAATCAGATTATTGTGGGTTCGACTTTTTCGGCCATCGCGGAATCCTTTGCGCTGGGGGTACGGGCGGGCCTTGACCCCCGGGTTCTCTACGAGGCTATAAAGGACGGCTGGGCGGGCTCAAAACTGCTGGACACGGCTTGCCAGGATATGTTTTCCCGCGAGTTCAAACCTGGGGGGACTGTTGATATTCACTGGAAGGACCTGGGGTACTGCCTTTCGGTTGCCCAGGATTTGGATGCTCCTACTCCGGTTACGGCTCTTGTCCACGAGATTTTTAAGGCTGCCCGCGCGGCGGGGGACGGCAAGAAATCCCAGCCGGCTATTGTGCGTCTGTGGGAGCGGCTTTTGAATATTGAGGTAAAATAAGGCCGCGCAGCGGCGCGGGGCCGGCGAAGCCAGGGCCGGGGGGGTGACGTGCGCAATGTCAACAACTTAAGAAAGTGGGCGCATTTTTTCGGGCAAGGCCCGAAAAAACCGGGCTATCCGCTCCAATTCCTCAAAAAGCCTTCGGCTTTTCTGCGGGATTTCCGCTTCTATCCCT
>JAITGB010000088.1 GCA_031280945.1 Spirochaetales bacterium | reverse complement strand
TCATGGTTCACGTTGAACCCGAAGGCAACGCCGAAGAAAACGAAAGCTACGGCCTCTCGGAAAGCGAAATAAAAGAAGACCAGGGGAGTAAACCCCTTCGGTGCGAATAAAGCGCTCTCTATCCCCCGGCAAAATCTTCTCTTGAAACCGCCCCTGTTTTTGTATAGCATCTGCGGTATGCGCATACGGGAAACCCTCAAGAACATTCCTCCCTATGTCCCCGGAAAACTCGTACCCGGGGCCATCAAACTCGCATCAAACGAAAACCCCCTGGGGCCTTCCCCCTTGGCTATGCAGCGCCTGGCCGAAATTGCGGGACAGGTTCACCTCTATCCTGACAACGGCTGCCTGCTTTTGCGCGAAGCCCTTGCGCAGAAGCACGGCCTTGAGCCCGAAAACATCGTGGCGGGAAACGGCTCGGACGAAATCATGTGCCTTGCGGCCGCAGCCTACGTAAATCCCGGAGACACAGTTGTAACAGCGGAAACGACATTTTCCAACTATGCTTTCGCCGCACAGCTCTTCGGAGGGCAGATGCGCCGCGCCCCCCTCAGGGACGGGGTTTTCGACCTGGACGCTCTCGCACGCCTGGTTGACGGGAAGACGCGGCTCGTTTTTCTCTGTAATCCCAATAATCCCACAGGAACCTATTTTCCGCACACAGCCCTTGCGGATTTTCTTGCGAAAATTCCCCCCGAAGTTCTTGTGGTATGCGATGAGGCCTACGCGGATTACGCGGAAGCTCAGGATTTCCCCGGTTCAATTTCTTTTCTCGCAGCATTTCCCAACCTCCTCATTATGAGGACCTTCTCCAAACTGTACGGACTTGCGGGGCTCCGCGTGGGCTACGGAATATGCTCCCCTGAAGTGGCTTCCCACCTGAGAACGGCAAAAGTCTCTTTCAGCGTCAACCTTCCCGGCCTCGCCGCTGCCCAGGCAGCCCTTGAAGACACGGAGTTTGTAAAAAAATCCCTCGCCGTAAACTCCGAAGGCAAAAAAGAACTTTCCGCAGAGTTTGAACGCCTGGGGCTCTCGTATTATCCCACGCAGGCGAATTTTTTTTGCGTCAACGTCAAGCGCAGCTGTCATGAAGTCTTTCAGAAAATTCTGGAAGGAGGCGTAACAATCCGGCCCCTCGCGTCCTTTGGCCTTGAAGAAAGTATCCGCGTAACAATAGGCTCTCAGGAGCAAAACCGGAAGTTTATCGCCGCCCTTGAAAAGGCCCTCGCGGAATAGCGGAGTAAGCGGAATACTAAGGAGTAAATGATGCCTATTCTCGTGTACAGTCTTGCCTTTGCGGCCTTCGGCTCCGCAGGAGGGCTTGTTTTCCTCCTCTGGAAAAAAGACTCCGCCTCTCCAGCAGGACTTGTTCTTACGGGTTTTGCCCTGGGCTTTGCATCAGCCCTTCCTGCGTGGCTTGTGGAACGCTTTCTTCTTTCGTATGTGCGGGGCGGGGGCACGGGCCGGCAGCTTTTTACCGCCTTCTGCGCCGCGGGCCTTGTCGAAGAAACCTTTAAGCTCCTCGCCTTGAAAGCCGCCTGCGCGCGCAAGGATTTTCGCGGAGCAGGAGGGGCTGTTTCCTGCGCCGCGGCCGTGGGCTTCGGGTTTGCGTTTCTCGAAAACATATTTTACACTTTTGGAGGCCCCTGGGTGCTTCTCCTCAGGGCCTTCTCGTCCGTTCCCCTGCACGCCGCCGCTGCGGTTTTTACAGGCTACGGGTTCGGACTCTCGCGTTTCTCGTACAAACCCGTCCTCCTCTGGGGATTCGCCGCCGCTGTTCTCCTCCACGGGGCGTACGATTTTTTTCTCATGAAAGGTTCGGGCTACGGATACATTTCCCTTGCCCTGCTCGCGGCTGCTCTGTACGCGGCATTTTGCGTTTTCCGCGCCGCCCAAAAACTTGACGCAAACGAAGGCAGAATAGGCCGCCGATAGAACTCTCACGTGCGCATGGGGTAGAAGAGGATAGCCCCCTCAAAAACGCGACTATGCTTTTTCTTCATGTTTTTATTTTACGCTGTGAAAGGATTTTTTCCCAACAAAAGCCGTAATGAGTGTAAGACCGGCGCACATAAGAACCGGAATATATGCCGACGTACTGAATACCCGAAAGGCGAACCCGTACAAGAGCTGCCCCAAAGGGGAGGTTATCTGCGAAACCGCAAGAATAATCGCCATGGTTTTACCGAGCATTTTGGCGGGTGTTCTTTTTTGTACCTCGGTAATGGCAAAGACAGATAGCATGGTAATGGCCGCGACACCAATGAATCCGCAAACGAAAAACAGGGCAAATGACAACCAGTAACCCGGCGTGCGCAATCCCGGAAACAGCGCCGAAGCCATGGGCAGTAACACAAGCGCAATTAAAATGAGGGGGCGGCAGATATGCGGCATTTTCAGATTTTTGGTAAAAACACCCGCGCCCAGCGCCCCCGCGATTGTGGCAAATTCGATAATGCCCAGCCCAATGCCGTACATCACATTACCGCAGTTCATTGTGAACCGGAGAATATACGGAACGCCAATGATAAAGAGCGGCGACAAAAACAGGTTTAATGCAGCGGCAAAGGCAATAATGCAAAAAACAACGGGATTATGCTGCGCGGTATAACGGATTGCGTTTTTAATATCCTCCGGGAGCATCTTGATAATTGCGGTATGCGTTTCTTGCTTGGTAAAGGGAATACGGATAAACAGTTCCATCACGGCAGACATGAAA
>JAITGB010000068.1 GCA_031280945.1 Spirochaetales bacterium | reverse complement strand
GCTGTGCATGTCTAACCCCATGTGTTCCTCCCGGCGCGGTTGGAACAAGTATAATTTGGGCTATATTTTTATTTTGAGGCACACAACCTTTTCGGATAGATAATTTATGAGGCATTGCGTGGCATTGACAACCCGACTGATTGTTTTCATACTTATTAACATGAAATTGTCCAGCCTGATTGACAGCGAGCTTGTTTTTCCGGGAAAGGTTTGCGCGACAAAGGATGAACTGATTGAGGAACTCCTCGCGGAGGTGTATCAGCATTATAAGCCGCCTCTTCCTAAAGAAAAGGTGCGCGCGGCTATTTTTGACAGGGAAAATCTGGGGGGAACGGTTTTTGAGGAGGGCATTGCTGTTCCGCACGCGCGGCTTGAGGATTTTAACGACCTCTTAATCGTAACGGGTATTCCGGCTTCGCCTATCCAATCGGGCGGTTTTACACTACGCATGATGGTTTTGATGCTTTTGGGGCCGGCGAGCTCCGCTCTGTACCTCAACGCCCTTTCAGCTTTTATGAAGATGTGTCAGGACAGGGCGCTTTTTGACAAGCTCTGCGCGTCTTCTACGCCTGCGGGCTTTGTCCAGCTTTTGCGGGAAAATAACGTTGAGGTTACGAGCGAACTGAAGATTTCGGCTGTTATGCGTAGGGGGTTTCCTTTCCTGCGGCCCGAAAATACCGTAAAAGAAGCTGCTGATATGTTCTACAAGAATAATGTGAGCTATCTGCCTATTCTGGACGAAAAGGGTTTGTTCGCGGGGGAGCTTACCGTGCTTGACCTTTTTGCCGTTGGTATTCCCGATTACGCTGTCAAACTGGGGAATCTCAACTTTTTGACGAGTTTTGAGCCTTTTGAAGAGCTTTTGAAGAAGGAAAACGTGATAAAAATTCGAGATGTTATGAAAAATCATACAGTTAAACTCAAGGAAGACTCGCCTGTTATTGAGGCTATTATGAAATTCGTACAGAGTAACCGCAGGTTTATTCCTGTAATACGGGATAATATGGAACTTGCGGGGGTTGTGAGTTACATGGATATTCTGCACAAGGTTTTGAGGGCCTGATTCGAAAGATGCCGTTTTTGTCCTGGGCTGCCCTGGCCCTTTTTCTGGGCGCGTATGTTTTTATTTCAACGGAAAAAATCAACAAGACGATTATTGCTCTTTTGGGGGCTTCGGTCTTTATTCTGATTGGCATCATAGGCCAGGAGGAGGCTTTCCGGGCTGTTGACTGGAACGTTATTTTCCTCCTCGTGAGCATGATGGTGATTATCAATATTGCGAAGACCACGGGGCTTTTTCAGTATATTGCCATCAAGGCGGCAAAGGCTGTGAAGGGAGACCCCTTAAAGATTCTGATTCTTCTGTCCCTGATTACCGCCCTCTTTTCGGCTTTTTTGGACAATGTAACCACTGTTCTCATTTTAACTCCGGTTACGATTTTAATTGCGGTTGAGCTGGGCATTACGCCTGTTCCTTTTATTATCTGTCAGGCATTGGCTTCAAACATTGGGGGAACGGCTACCCTGATTGGAGACCCTCCGAACATCATGGTGGGGAGCGCCGCGGGTTTGAGCTTTACGGATTTTCTTGTTCATCTTGGGCCTCTTGTGGTGATTATTCTGGGGGTTTTTTCCCTGATGCTTGTTCTCATTTTTGGGAAAAAGATGCGGGTTTCCACGGAGAGAAAGGCCCGCATCATGGAGTTTGACGAGGATAAATCTTTGGAGAACGTTCCGCTCCTGAAAAAAAGTCTTGCAGTTTTGGGCCTTGTTATTTTAGGGTTTCTTCTCCACGGGGTTCTTGATGTTGAGGCTTCGGCTGTTTCGCTGTTTGGGGCTGCGCTTCTGCTTCTTCTTACGGGCAAGCACGAGCCGGATGAGTTTTTCCGCGATATTGAGTGGGGGACGATTTTCTTTTTCGTGGGGCTTTTTATTCTTGTGGGCGGTCTTGCCCAGAGCGGCTGGATAAAGAAGTGCGCGGCCTTTCTTTTGGAGTTTACGGAAGGGAACTTGCGGTTAACATCTATTCTTCTTGTTTGGGTTTCGGGTTTCTTTTCGGCTGTGGTTGACAATATCCCCTATGTGGCTACGATGATTCCCCTTGTGCAGGATATTTCGGCTTCCGTGGGGAGGGATGCCTCTCTTCCCCTGTGGTGGTCTCTTGCCCTGGGCGCGTGTCTGGGGGGAAACGCTACCCTTGTGGGGGCTTCGGCCAATGTTGTTTCGGCGAGTATTTCGGCAAAGAGCGGCTACCCTATCAGTTTTATGACTTTTACAAAGTACGGGGCTCTTTTTACGCTTGTGAGCCTTGCCCTTGCCACGGGCTATGTTCTCCTGCGCTATTACTGAAAAACCGTGAGCCTTGAGAGCTTTTCTCTCCTGGCCGGCGGCTAAAAATAACAGCGCAGGCCGAGGGCGGCTTCTATGCCATTTATGTCTCTGTAAACGATTCCGCCTTTTTTGAATTCAGCCAAAAAGTTATACCGCAGGTCAATGCCGAGGGAGAGTCCCTGAAAAAACATGAGTTCAACTCCTGCTGTGAGGAAGGGGTAAATTTTTGTTACTTTTTCTTTGCGGTGGCGGTTAAAATTATTTGGGTTGGAGGGGTCGGGAGAATATGGGGGGGCAGCGGTGTTTGCGGTGAATTTGTCTGTCTGCGAGTTTTCTATCCAGCCGTAGGCCGCGCCTGCGCCGCCTGATATTTTCCAGTTATCTGTGAGCGTTCGTTTGTAGTAGAGGGCAAAGGGAAACTCTGTATGAGTTGTTTTATATTCAAGCTCGCGTACTCCGTTCGGGCCGAAAGATGCTGTTTGACCTGCTGCCGCGGCTTTTTCGTCTCCTCTTTTGGCGAAGCCGAACCGTATGCCGAAAAAGTTTCCGCGCGGCAGGAGAAAGAGTTTTCTGCTTTCAAAAAAGAGGTCAACGCCGCCCAAAATGTAGCTTGGCATAACGGTGGAGGATTCATCGGAATAGCCCAGAGAATCAAGCGCGTCTTGTAGTCCGCTTTTGGTCTGGCCTCCGCCGGCCTTTAATCCTATGCCGAAGGTGATGATGTCCGCCGCGAAAAGGGATGCGGATGTTATCGTGAGACATATAATAAAAAAGATTTTTTTGGACATATCTCCTCCTAAGAATGGGTTCCGGCTGTTCGGACGGAATGGATTTTTCTGATAAGTAAATTACTCTTTGTTGGGGGTTTTGTCAAACTGGACGGAGGGAGGCGGGCTATGGGTCTTGCCCGCCTCCGGCGGGCGCGCAAGGGATTGGAGGGGACGCGCAGCGTGTATTTGCGCGAAGCGCAAATACCGAAGCCCCGCAAAGCCCGGCCAGAAATTTTTTGCCCACAGGGCAAAAAATTTAAGGATGCGCCCAAATTCTTACTTACCCATAGAGGTGGACATATTCGTCGATGAGTTTCACGGCTTCGGTTTTGCAGGAGCCGCAGACTGTGCCGATTTTTGTTTTGTTCTGGAGGTCGAGCCAGGTGCGGGCGCCTTCGCGGACGGCTTTTTCGATGTCTTTGTCCGTTACGGCCATGCAGCGGCAGATGGCGCGGGCGTTTTCGCGGGGGATTTTGCTGTCCTGGCCTGTGCGTTTGTAGTAGTCTTCTATGGCGGCGCGCAGGGCTTTGTCGCCGAGGACGGAGCAGTGGAATTTGTGTTCGGGCAGGCCGCCCAGCCGCGCGGTGATTTCCGCGGGCGTGATGCGGTAGGCTTCTTCGAGGCTCATGCCTTTGACGATTTCACTTAACATGGATGTGGAGGCTATGGCGGAAGCGCAGCCGTAGGTTTTCCATTTGCACTCTTCGATGCGCCCGTCTTTGACTTTGATTGCGAGGAGCATTTGGTCGCCGCATTTTATGTTGCCGACTGTTCCCTTGCCGTCTTCGGCGTAGGAGGCTTCGTCCTCCAGAATGTTCCGGGGATTGACGAAGTGGTCTTTAACTGTGTCCGTATATACCCACTCGTTTGACATTTTTACCTCCCCGCGCTGTAGACTGTTGACATGGTTCTGATTTTCCGCATGACAGGCGGGAGAACTTCCAGAACATAATCGATGTCCGCTTCGGTGGTTTCCCTGCCGAGGCTGAATCGCAGGGAACCGTGGGCAAGCTCCGCGGCGGCTCCTGTGGCAAGGAGTACGGGGCTGGGTTCGAGCGAACCTGAGGCGCAGGCTGAGCCTGTTGAGACCTGTATGCCGTGCATATCGAGGTACAGGAGCATGGCTTCGCCTTCCGCGCCCCGGAAGGATACGTTGAGGGTTCCGGGCAGAGTGTCGGAGGGGTGTCCGTTTATGTGTATGTCCGGGACTTTTTCGAGGAGGCCCTCGCGGAGTTTTTCGCGGAGACTCCAGAGCTTGGCGACTTCGTCCCTCATTTCAAGACCGGCCACTTCAATGGCCTTGCCTAAGCCTATGATGCCGAGGGTGTTATAGGTTCCGGCTCTCCTGCCTTCTTCCTGATGTCCGCCGTGGATAAAGGTGCAGAAGGGCGCGCCTTTTCTCACGTAGAGTATTCCCACGCCCTTGGGCCCGTAGAGTTTGTGGGCGGAGAAGCTCAAAAAATCAACGTCCAATTCCCTGACGTTAATGGGAACCTTCCCTACGGCCTGAACCGCGTCCGTGTGCATGAGAGCGCCCCTGCTGTGGGCCAGGCGCGTTATGGTCTTTATATCCTGCAAAGTGCCGATTTCGTTGTTCCCCAGCATCACGGACACAAGGGCTGTGTCCGAAGACAGGGCGGCCTCAAACTCCTCCATATCGAGCTTGCCCTCCCCGTCCACAGGCAGAAAGGTTACAGGAACGCCCTTGTGGGCGAGGAATTCCGCGGCGTTGATGACGCTGGGATGCTCTATTGTCGTGGTCAGAAGCCCCTTCCGGCCCCGCGAGACGCAGGAACACCTTCCGCTCCCGCAGTCAATCATATTAAGGACAGTATTGTTCGACTCCGAACCCCCGCCCGTAAAAATGATTTCCCCGGGCTCCGCGCCCAGAAAAGCCGCCACGATGCCCCGCGCCTCCTCGATTTTCTCCGCAGCCCTGCGGCCCGAACTATGCATACTCGAAGCGTTTCCGTATATATCGAAACCCTCCGCCAGCGTCCTCTTGACCTCAGGGTGCAGAGGGGTCGTGGCGTTATAATCCAGATAGACAAACCGGTTCATGAGATACCTCCAGAATATATTACTACTTTAATCATACACTTTTTTTGGGGAAAGGGAAAGGGTGAATTTGAGGGGGAAGATTAAGAATTTGGGCGCATCCCCGAAATTTTCGCCGCTTCGCGGCAAAAATTCCAGGGCCGGGCTATCCGCTCCAAGTCCTCGAAAGCGCCGATGCGCTTTCTGCGGGCTTTCCGCTTCTATCCCTTGCGCGCCCACGGCCCGGCCCGCCTGCGGCGGCCCGCCCGCGCCGCTTCGCGGCGCGGCCTTAAACCCCCGTCCGGCGCCAAGCGCCCTATTTTTTATTTCCTTACTTGCCCGGCGTTTTGATTTTCTCGTTTTGGCTCCGAATTATTTTGCACTAACGCCCCAATCTTTGCCACACAAAAATCATAGACCTGCTGTGCTTTCTCAATGGCAAGTTTTACCTCCGCGTCATCAGAGACTAACTGTTTGGGGTATCGGGCAGCTACGGCAAAAGGAGTTAGATTTGACGCGGCGGCGGATATGGTTTGAAACAAAGGCTCATG
>JAITGB010000067.1 GCA_031280945.1 Spirochaetales bacterium | reverse complement strand
CTTTTGTCTGTCGGTTTGCCATAGGCATAAGAACCGAATAAATATATATATTTAGCCGATACATTTTTAAGGATAGTTTCCTTTATAATATTTATTCTTTCCTCAAAATTTTCCATGGTTTTATTCTATAATAAATTACTATTCTTTGTCAAGTGTGCCATTTTTCACCATTTTAGCCCCAATGTCGCGTAATGTTCCGGCTGTTTACGACATTTGGGTGGGCGGGCTTTGCGGGGCTTCGGCCCCACCCTGCGGGTGTGGCACGCTTCGCGTCCCCTCCAATCCCTTGCGCACTGACGGGATTTTGCTCCGCAAAATCCCGCACGGACCCACGGCCCGGCCCGCCCGCCGCGCAAAGCGCGGCGCGGCTGTTAGGTTACTCGGCAATTACTTTTATCTTAAACCCGTTCCACCAGCCCTTTTTAAACACAAACTTGTCATCCTGGTCATAGGGGGTAGTATTCTGCCCGCTGTAGTGTTCAATCAAATTCTCCACATCCCAACTGATTTCAATGCTCACCGCATTGGCGTTTGCGGGAATCTGGACGCCTTCAAAGGGAACGAAGAGTTTAACTACCTGGCGGTGATTGTTGCCGTCTGGTTTTATTTCGTGAGGATAGCCCCCCACTATATCATCCCAATAATAACCCTGCTGAAACCCTATTTTATGAGCGTCTCCGCCAAAAAATATGCCCTTAAGCCCGGTGTGGCCTTCGGGAATTACCTCAAACCTCTTGGCCTGCCTAATTAAAGAGGAACCATCCCATTTCATGGTTATCATATCAGGAAGCGAGTCATTTGTATGGTAGTTCGCGTTGAACCATGCCTGCTTATTGGTTGTAAAATCAGCAGGCCAGGGGAATTTCACTTCTGTGGGAATCCCGTTACCAGGTTCGTCATCCAGGCGTTTTTCACTGGTATCAAATGTAAACAAAACGATGTCGTAACGGCCGGCTTGAATCTTGGGCAAGGCAATTTTTTGCGGATTCACGAGGTCAATAAAGGGAACGTCCTCGTAAATCAAAGCGTACTGGTCCATCAAGTCCATCTGAAGCTCTGTGTTGTTGCCAACCAAAGTCAGCTCCTGGATAAACAGCTTGAATGACGTGGGGGTGATGTCCGCTATTTTAGTTCCAAAAGAAGCACCGTCGTAAAAATCATTATAAGGTGTAAACGATGCATCCACAGCCTCCGCCTTGTTTATGCCGCCGCTTATAACGCTCTGCGCCGCGATTCTCGCGCCGGCTGTGTGGGCGTCCGTACCCGAAAACCTGAATTGTACAGGAATACCGCCATCTCCGCCGCCGTCCCCGCTGGAACAGCCGGCAAACAGAAGACATGAGAGAGCGAGGAGTATAAAACTCACTCTCAAAAAGATTTGCGCTTTTCTCATATTGCGTACCTCCTTAGGTGTGCAATAAAATACAAAAGCCTCCGGCGTAAACCTTTAACCCAATAACATTGGGGAGACAGGCAGTCTGGAGTTTATCGCCGGAGGTTTTGTTATAAGAGACGTGTAAAAAAATAAACTGGAAAGTTATGAGTAAGCTGAAAAAACTACTTAACACGCGAGGGGGGGGGGGGTGGGTAAATAAATGCTTATGCCATAAGGACTTATTCGCATTGCGCGTGTATGGTTCATGTGTGCGGCCCCCCTATGGGGCTGATTTGTGTCCGCGCCGCGTAGCGGCGCGGGGAGTAAAACGCCCGCCGCGCTCCGCGCGGCGGGCCCTGGGGCCTAGCGCAAGGGATAGAAGCGGAAACCCCGCAGAAACCCAACGGGTTTTGAGGAGTTGGAGCGGATAGCCCGGTTTTTTCCCAATGGGAAAAAATGCGCCCAAATTCTTCTGTCTCCCCCGCCTTGCCAATTCACCGCGCGGCGGGTACAATCACACACATGAAAAATATTGGCCTTATAGGTTTCGGCAATATGGGAGAGGCTTTTGCGGCGGGGCTTGCGGGACAGGGGGGGGTCAAGTTCGGCGTGGCGGAAAAAGCCGCGGCGCGGCTCGCGGCGGCGCGGGAAAAATTTGGCGCGGAGGATTTTACCGGGAGGCCGGGGGATTTGCTTGACTTCGCGGACTTCACGATTATCGCGGTTAAGCCCCAGGACGCGGCAAGCGTATTGGAAAAAATCGCTCCGTATTCGCGGGATAAAAAATTCGCCGCGATTGTAGCGGGGAAGACTTTGGACTTCTATCTCTCGCGTTTACAAACCCCCTATGTAGCCCGCTTTATGCCGAGCCTCGCGGCCATGTACCAAAAAGCCGTGGTGGGAGTTTCTTTCCCCCCCGCGCCGGAGGGAAGGGAGGCGGAGTTCGCGGATTTCCGCAGCCAGGCCCTTGAAGCCGCTGCCGCAGCCGGCTTCGCGCTGGAAATTCCCGAAAGCCTTATGCCCGTGATAACGGCGGTTTCCGGTTCAGGACTTGCCTTTGTTTTCGCCTTTATCAACGCCCTTGCCCTGGGAGGAGTAAAAACGGGTCTGGGGTACGCCGAGGCTGCGGGTCTGGCCCTCCGCGTTACCGAGGGGGCCTGCGAAGTTCTCCGCCGCACAGGAGAGGCGCCTTCCTCCCTCATTACAAAAGTGGCTTCTCCCGCCGGAACAACCATCGCGGGGCTTCAGGCCCTTGAAGAAGCAGCCTTTACCGCCGCTGTTATGCGGGCCGTAGAAGAAGCCGCCTCGCGCGCGGAAGAACTGGAGGGAGTATAGATGATTGATTTGAAGTTTCTCAAGGACAACCTTCCCGCAATGGAAAAAAACATCATAGACCGGGGCATGAGGGCGGACGCGGGCGAAGTCGTGCGCCTCTACGACGAGCGAAACCGCCTCGTTCAGGAAATTGACGCCCTGCGCGGCAAACGAAACGAGAACGCCGCGAAAATGAAAGGGAAAGTTTCTCCCGAGGAGAGAACCGCTCTTGTCGAAGAAGGCAAGAACCTCAAAACAGCCATTGCGGGGCGCGAAGAAAAACTCGAAGCCGCGGAAAAAGAACTCGCATTCGCCGCGCGGAAAATTCCCAACATGGCCCACCCCAGCGCTCCTGTAGGCAAGGAAGACAAAGATAATCTTGAAATAAAAAGAGTGGGCCGTATTCCTTCTTTTGGTTTTAAGCCCCGCGACCATGTTGAAATCGGGGAAAAACTTGACCTCATCGATTTTGACACTGCCACGAAAGTTTCCGGCACAAAGTTTTATTACCTCAAAAACGAGGCGGTTTTTCTTGAACTTGCCCTAACGCGCTACGCCCTGGACATTCTTACGCGCCACGGGTTTACTCCTTTTATAACGCCGGACATAGCCCGCGAAGAAATCCTCGAAGGCATAGGCTTTAACCCCCGTGGCGAGGAGAGTAACACCTACGCCCTCGAAGGCACAGGGGCCTGCCTCGTGGGAACAGCGGAAATTACCCTGGGCGGCTACCACGCGGACAGTATTCTGGAAAAAGAAACCCTCCCCCTGAAAATGGCGGGATTTTCGCACTGCTTCCGCCGCGAAGCCGGAGCCGCGGGCCAGTTTTCGCGCGGACTGTACAGGGTGCACCAGTTTTCAAAAGTGGAAATGTTCGTCTACTGCGCGCCCGAAGATTCGGAAGAATGGCATACAAAACTCCTCGCCATCGAAGAAGAAATTTTCAGCGGCCTTGATATACCCTACAGGGTTGTGGATACCTGTACAGGCGACCTGGGCGCTCCGGCCTACCGCAAGTTTGATATAGAAGCGTGGATGCCTGGCCGGGGGGAGGCCGGAGAATGGGGCGAAGTAACGAGCGCTTCCAACTGTACCGATTATCAGGCGCGGAGGCTTGGAGTGCGCTACAAGGAGGGAGGTAAACCCCGTTTCGTTCACATGCTCAACGGCACGGCAATCGCGCTCTCGCGGGGCATCATAGCCGTTCTGGAAAACTTTCAGGAGGAAGACGGCTCGGTAAAAATTCCTCCCCGCCTTGCGCCCTACACAGGCTTTGACAGAATCCCCATCCGGCCATGACAAAAACGCCCATTGAAAAAACGCTCATCGCCGCTGAAATCGGAACAGCCCACGGCGGGGATATTGTAAAGGCAGGAGAGCTTATCGCTGCCGCCGCCGAAGCCGGAGCGGACGCGGCCAAGTTTCAGCTTGTCTACGCGGACGAAATCCTTCACCCCCTGTCGGGAAACGTCGAGCTTCCCGGAGGAAGCATCCCCCTGTACGAAAGGTTTCGCGCCCTGGAAAAACCCGCCGCGTTTTACGAAGAACTCAAAAACCTCACAGAAGAGGCCGGCCTCCTCTTTATCTCGTCGCCCTTTGGAATAAAAAGCGCCCGTATTCTCCGCGATATAGGAGCTTCCGTACTCAAAATTGCCTCACCCGAACTCAACCATTTTCCCCTTTTGGAAGAGGCCGCCTCCCTGGGCCTATCCGTAATTCTTTCCACAGGAGTATCTTCCCTCGCCGACATAGAGAAGGCCGTCTTGATATTCCGTGCATCCCCCTCCTTCCGCGCAAAACTCACGCTCCTTCACTGCGTTACAGCCTACCCCGCGCCCGAAGAAGACTACAACATTAACCTCATACCAAACCTCTCCGCCATCTTCGGCCTTCCCGCGGGAGTATCAGACCATTCACAAGACCCCATTCTCGTGCCCGTCCTCGCTGCCCTGCGCGGAGCCGTCCTCATCGAAAAACATTTTACCCTCAACCCCGGGGGCAGCGGCCTTGACGACCCCATAGCCCTCCCGCCCGAAAAATTCCGCCTCATGGCGCGGGAAGTCCGCTCCGCCCAAACAGAAGCCCAGGCAGGCCGCGAAGCCGAAGTCCTGGAAGCCCTCGAAGCCGCCTACGGAGAACACAGGCTCCGCCGCGTCCTGGGAAACGGCGTCAAAACCCTCGCCCCTTGCGAAGCCGCAAACTACGCCACAACCCGCAGAAGCCTCCACGCCCTGCGGGAAATCCAGCCAGGCGAAATCATCACCCGCGAAAACACAGCCCTCCTTCGCAGCGAAAAAAACCTCCGCCCCGGCCTCCCCCCGGAGTTCGCCCCCCTCGCTTACGCCCACCCCGCCGTCCGCACAATCCCCCCGGGCGAAGGCATCCTCTGGGAAGACATTCTGGGGAGATAGGGCGCATTTTTTGCTGGCGCAAAAAAGCGGACAGTCCGCTGACTGTTCAGGCGGCAGATAGTGGCGTTACTGTTCTTCTCTCCGCCATATCTTGAGTAAAGGATATGTACATTTAAGAAATTGAGTATCGGC
>JAITGB010000259.1 GCA_031280945.1 Spirochaetales bacterium | reverse complement strand
TGGCATTTTTAGTTCACGGGCTGATGATACTCTGCGATGAAGCGTTTATAAAGGCGCGTTCCTATTTCGGAAGGAGGGAGGAATTCTACAACGCTTTGCGTACCTTTTTCTGGGCATTTTCGTTCCAAAGCTGGGACCATTTGTTGCTTTTTGTTATCACCCATGCCAAGGGCGGCTAAAAGTAAAACAGCTGCTTGCATACAGCTCTGTATTGCTTTTTTTTCACAGGAGAGTATACTGAAGCTCTGGAAAAGAAACCCATGACAACCAGTCTGCACATAGCGGAATATAGAGGAAAACTAAAACCTCTGCGTAAAACGGCATTTCTCCTGTCGTACCTTCCCCCCTGGCAAGAGACTGCAGACAAAACAATATGAAGATTTTTTTTTGTTACCCTCTGGCCTTCCTCCTTTTCCTCTGCGCGGCCTGCAGGAGTTTTCCGCCTTCCGGGGAGGTTTCCGGCACGGAGGAGGTTCCGGTTGTAGAGGAAGAGACCGCCGCAGAGGAGAAGCGGTTTTTCCTGCCGGGGCTGGGTGAGCGTTTTGTTTTTGCTTCCGAAAATCCCGTTATCTATTGGGAGAACGAGGCTTCCGCCTTTGTGCAGATTCAGGCTGCGTCTACGGAGGATTTTGCTCCTGAGAGCCTTGTCTTTGACGCTGAAACCCGAAAAGATTTTATGCCTCTTCCCCTTGCCCTGAACGAAGAGTCTCTCTTCTTTTTACGGGCGCGGCGCAGGGCTCCTGGCTGGGACTGGGAGGACTGGTCTCCTTCCGTGGCTGTATCCTTTAAGCCTCTTCGCCCGCCTTTTATGCGGACTATTGTTCCGCCGGAGGGGAGGGCGGAATTCCTTATGGGTTCAGGCAGCGGAAAACTTTTTGAACAGCCCGAACATACGGAAACATTGACACAGGGTTATGAAATGGCTGTGTATGAGATGACAAACTCTTTCCTTGCGGAAATTCTGAACCGCGTTTTTCCCGGGGGGGAGATTTACGTGCGCGGCGGAGTTGTGTACGGGAGGGACGCTCTTCCTTATCTGGGGCTTGGGGAACTTAACTACGGTTTTCAGTTTGGGATTGAGCTTGCGGGAAAGGAAGGGGAGGAGCGTTTTGTTCCTCTCCAGGGAAAGGCCGAACATCCCTCTGTGGGGCTTTCGTGGTACGGGGCGGCTTTTGTCTGCGATGTTCTTTCGCGTATGTACGGCTACAGGCCCGCCTACGGGAGTATTTCTTCCGGTTCTACGGCAAACAGGGAGGCTGGAGGTTTTCGTCTGCCCAGTGAGGCTGAGTGGGAATACGCGGCGAGGGGGGATTCGGGCCAGCTGTATCCGGCGCGGGCCGGCAGGCTTGAGGGGAGGGCGGCGAATTTTCTCCACAGCGGGGGGCCTTTTGATACGCGGGCGGAAGCCCCCTCTGCTTCGGGGGGGCCGACAACTCCTTCGGGGTTCTACAACGGGTCTGAGACCAGGGGCTATAAAACCCTGAACGCTGTTTCGGCTTTTGGCCTGTACGATATGCTGGGAAACGTCTGGGAATGGTGCGATGATTTTTTTGTGGACGAGGCCGAGGAGGAAACCGGCAGGGGGGAGGAGAGGCGTTTTCGTTCCTGCAGGGGCGGGGCGTGGAATACTCCCGCGCGGGAGGTTTCCTTTGCCTGCCGGGGGCGCTACAAAATTGAGGGTTTGAGTTACAGTTTGGGCATGAGACTTTGCCGGAGCCTTTTTGCGGAGGAGACGGTTTCCGCGCCCGTGCAATGAGGCGCAGCGGCGCTTCCTATATAAAACCAAAGCACAGGAACCGACTTTTTTATACGACCTCCGCATCATTACTGACAGTCTGTCTCGACAACAGACGCTCAAAGATGTATGATTACTCCATGAGTATTACGCAAACTGTAGAAATACCGCCTAGCCGCCGTCTGACTATTGATGTACCCCGCGAAGTACCAGCAGGGTAGGTTATTCTTACCTTTACGCCGGCGAAAGCGGTTCCAACCGCCGCCAGCGAGGAAAAATCCGCTGCAGAACCATCTGGGAGTGCAAAATCTTCCACACCCCATACTGATTTTCTTTCGGGCATCCTTGCCGGCGCGGACGGTATCACCCGCGAACAGATACGCGAAGAGCGCCTCCGCAAATACCTGCAATGAAAGTTCTGGTAGACACCAACATTATTTTGGACATACTGTTTCACCGCGCTCCGTTTTATGACGATTCCCGCATTGTGTACACCCTTGTTGAGCAAGGCCGGATTACTGGCTATATTTCGTCCTCCGCCATGACCGATATTTTTTATCTTGCCCGCAAAGAACTCAAAGATACTGATGCGGTCTATAAAATCATGGACACTCTGGCCGCGGATTTCATCATCGCGCCGGTTCTCGAAAGCGCCATCAAAAGCGCGCTCGCGCTGCGCTGGAAGGATTTTGAGGACGCGGTTCACTACACGGCGGCGCGGGAAAACGGAATCGAACACATAATAATCCGCAACGCTACTGACGTTCAGGATGTTTACGACATTTGGGCGGGCATAAAAGGGCTTTGCGAAGCAAAGACCGCCCGCCCAAATGTGCCGCAATGAGGCGTGGGAAGGAGCGAAGCGACTGACCTAGCCAAATGGAGGCCAAGCCCGCTACTGCGGGCGCAACACAAAGAGAACCTGTTATGCGCAGTAGGGGCGTACTCCATTATAAAAAGGTTTACTTTACTGTAAGAGATTCAGGAGGACCCTTTTTATAAACCAGGGAAATATCCGGTCCGGGTGTCTTTACCCATCCAACATCTCCACCAATACCCGGTTTTTGTTCTGCTGAGTAAATGTGAGTCTGTTTTAATGTTATATCACTACCCTCAGCAGTATCATTTGATGTGAATGTTCCGGCTAAAAAGTTTTTACCATCAACCTTGGCAATCCATGCATCACCGCCAAATTCAAACTTCAGATTCTTACCGGCAACAGGTACTTCGGGCAAGGAATTTAACTCTTGCTGTAATGGGGTAGGAGAAGCAAGTTTCGGCCCGGATGCACATCCAATTGTTACAAAAGTGATGAGCAATACCAAAGCTCCCAAAAACGTAAAACCAAATCGTGTTTTCATAAAACACCTCCAAAATATTTTTACAATGGATTTTCAACACCATTGTATTTCTAATATTATTATATGAGGCTGTTCCAAAAATTGGGGGTTTGGAACAGTCTCCTTTTCAGGAAATTTTGTGCTATTGCACATAACGCACACCATCCGCAGGAGTTTGTCTGGCATACATACTGCTTTATACGCACAGTCTTTCGTTATAGCGGAAATACTGGGGGAGTAAGAGAAAACTCCGGATTTAATAGAGGTTTTAAGGGGTTGACAGGATTTCCAACTAAAAGATTTTAACCGTGAGAAGGGATTTGGGGAGTTTTGCTCGACGCTATGTAGACAAAGAGGCGGTCTGGTTGTATAATATGAGCCCGAAGCCCACTGTCTGCCCATAACCAGTCGCCGTCAAATGCATGGTTGATTATTCCGCTTTTAGCGTTTTGTGTCAAGTTTTTTTTGAAAAAATGCGGCTTTTTTGCGTTTTTTATTTTTGAAATTTATGAGGGTTTGGCTGTGAGGGCCGTCCCGCGCGGAGCGCCGGACGGGGGGCTTTGGCCCGCGCGTCTTCGCGCGGACTGTGGGCCGTGGGGCGCAAGGGATTGGAGGGGGCCGAAGGCGCCACGCCGCAGGCGGGGCCGGAGCGAAGCGAAGCCCCGCAAAGCCCGACTTTGCGCTTTTTCCCAAGAGGAAAAAGCGCGGAGATGCGCCCAATCATTAAAAAAATTCCTCACCCAAAAACAAGTTCGCCTTTTTTTACGGCAAGCCGCACAGACGAGCCATCCCGGATTTCGCCGGAGAGAACTTTTTTCGCAAGCTCGTTTTGAACGAGGTTTTGAATTGTCCGCTTCAAGGGCCGCGCGCCGAAGGCCGGGTCAAAGCCGCGCCCGGCGAGAAGCTCTTTCGCTTCGCCCTCCACGCTCAGGCTGATTTTCTTTTCCGCAAGCCGCGTTTGGATTTTTGAGAGTTCAAGGCTGACGATGCTGAGAATTTCCTCTTTTCCGAGGCGGTGAAACATGAC
>JAITGB010000217.1 GCA_031280945.1 Spirochaetales bacterium | reverse complement strand
AAGTTCAAGCCCCATAAACCGCGACTGTGAGGCGATGTAAGAGGCAAGCTCGCGCCTGTAGACGTTTGTGTCCGCTATATGGCTGTAGCACGTATCCCTGAGGCTCACGGCATGGCCGCGGCAGGATGTAACCGCGCAGGGTGTCAAGGTGAACATACTTGAGGAAGACTATCCCAAAAGAAGGATTTCCGCAAGGCAGGCGGGGCGGAAAGATAGCGCTGCCCTGCGGAGGTAAAGAAGGAAAGCCGCTTTACGGTCTTTACGCGGCTTCTTTTGCTTCGTATTTTGCTTTTGTTTTGTTTTTTGGGTATATTACGGAGAATGAAAACAATCAAAACCGGTGTTATCGCGGGGAGCGCGAGAAAGGAATCCTACTCAAGGAAAACGGCTGTCTTTATTTCTTCGCTCATGCCCGCGGGGTTTGAGATGAAGATGGTGAATATTGCCCACCTTCCTCTGTACAATCAGGATTATGACGATGAGGGAAGGCCTCCTCGGGAATGGGCGGACTTTCGGCGGGAGGTGAAAAGTTTTGACGCTTTTCTTTTCGTTACGCCGGAGTATAACCGTTCCTTTCCGCCAGTTCTGAAAAACGCTCTTGATATTGCTTCCCGGCCTTTTGGGGAGAACCTCTGGAGCGGCAAACCGGGGGCGCTTGTGGGCGTGTCTCCGGGAAAGCTGGGCGGTTTTGGGGCGAATCACCACCTGCGGCAGGTTTTGATGTTTCTCAATATTCCTCTTATGCCGCAGCCGGAGGCCTACATTGGGGGCGCGGCGGCGCTTTTTGATGAAAAGGGTGATGTTGTTTCGGCGGAGACAAAAACTTTCCTTGAAGGTTTCGCGGCATCGTGTGCGGTTTGGGTTAAGAGGTTTGTTTAACGGGCCGCGGGAGAAAAGAGGCCCTGGGCGCGCAAGCGATTGCAGCGGAAACCCCGCAGAAATTGCGAAGCAATTTTGAGGAGTTGGAGCGAAAAGCGCGGTTTTTATTTTTTTTGCCCTGTGGGGCAAAAAAAATAAAAATGCGCCCAATCTTTTCTTGCCTGTATTTTTTTATGTCTATCCTGATTCCAGACGGTTTCGCATCGCATCGTATTCCAGATTGTCCATTTGACCGCGGAGCCACGTTACAAGGCCGCCGTTATTTTCGTAATCGTAGGATTCAAGTTCTGTAAGCGTTTCCTCCATGGCCGCGGTTTTGTAATGCTTTACCGCATCGAGCAGTTTGTCCAGAAGCGCCTGGCCGGGAGCGGGGAGCCTGGGCCGGTTTTTTTCGCCGGAAGGGGCGCCCTGGAGCAATTTCTCAATGTCCAGAAGAAGGGTTTGCGCGGCTTCAAGAAAGGCGGGGTTTTCCTCCGTGATTTTTTCAAAATCCCCGGCGCGGGCTGCGGCTTCCAGCTCAGCGGCTTTTTTCCCGATAGTGTCGGCGCAGATGCCGTAACTGGAACCTTTCAGGCCGTGTATGAGAACGATGTATGCGCAGAGGTCATCGCGCGAAGGTGAGCGCAGCTTTTCCAGAATGGAGGGCGTATGGGTAAGGTAGGCGCGCAGAATATCCACGTATGCTGTTTCGCCGCCGTACTGCTGCCTGCCCCGCACAGTATCGACGCCTTCGATGCTCCGGTTTTCCAAAAGCCTTGAGTTTTTTTTCTCCGTGTGCGCGTTCCGGGCGTTCTTTTCCTTTTCCGCGCGCATGAGGGTTTGCGTACTCTGTTTGTTCCTGACCCAGACGTTGAGGGCCGCGTCGAGCTGGGCTATGTCTATGGGCTTTGAAATGTACCCGCTAAAGCCGTTTGTGAGAAACATTTCCTTGACTCCGGCCAGAGCGTTGGCCGTGAGCGCTATTATGGGCAGCTCCCGCGCGTAATCGCCCGCTATTTCGCTTCGGATGATGCGGACCGTTTCAACGCCGTCAATTTCCGGCATCATGTGGTCCATAAACACAAGGTCATAGCGGGGGGCTTCCCGGCGAATTTTTTCTATGGCTTCCTTTCCCGATGCGGCGGTATCTATCTGAAGGCCGTAGGGGGCGAGAAACCCCCGCGCCACCTGAAGGTTTACAGGCATATCGTCTACCACAAGCACTTTTCCGTAGGGCATCCACGCGCGGACAATATCGCGGTTTTTTCCGTAATTCACGTAGTGAAAAGTTTTGAGGCTGTCCGCGGTTTCTTCGCCTATGGGCAGGGCGTCAACGAGAGTCTGAATAATCTCCACCGTAAAAACGCTTCCCGCGCCGTACTGGCTCTCTACGCTAATCCTGCCGCCCATCATCTCCACGAGTTTTCGGGTTATGGCAAGGCCAAGTCCTGTCCCTTCAATTTGCCGGTTTGCCCGCGTATCAAGCTGGGTATAATCGGAAAAAAGTTTTCCTATATCCTCTTCGCGTATGCCGATTCCGGTATCCTGTATTCTCGCGCGGATGAGGGCGGAGCCTGCCAGCTTTTCCCAGTGCAGGCAAAGGGTAACAATACCCTTGCGCGTATACTTTATGGCGTTGGAAAGAATGTTGTTGAAAATTTGCTTGACCCGAAGCTCATCCCCTTTGAGCTTTCTGGGAAATGTTCCGTCAAGCTCCAGCACAAAGCTGATTGGCCGCGAGCCTATGCGAACCCTGTTGAGATTGACCGTATCGTTAATCAGCGCCGTTGTCTCGTATTCCACGGGAACAAGCTCAAAGCTGCCCGCTTCGATTTTGGAAATATCCAGTATATCGTTTACGATTTCAAGGAGGGCCGAACCCGAGTTGAAAATCTGCGCAAGATTGTTTTTGCTGCTCTCGGCGAGATTCTCCTGAAGCTCAATCTCCGAAAGGCCAATAATGGCGTTGAGCGGAGTGCGGATTTCGTGGCTCATGGTGGCAAGGAATTCGCTTTTCGCGCGGGAAGCCTTGAGGGCGATGTCGGTCTGCTTTTGCAGTTCCTGCGCTCTTTGCTGGTCTTTCTCGACCATGAGCTTCAATTCTTTTGCCATATTTTCAAAACTCACGGCAAGCTCTTCTATCTCGTCCCCCGTCTTTATCCCTGAAGTATAGGCAAGATTTCCCGGCCCCAGTTTTTTTACATCCTGCGTAAGGGTTGTAATTGGCGAGGCTATTCTGCGCGCGATAAAAAACGCCGCCCTGAACGTCGCCAAAGTAATGGAAAAAAGAAGGAGAATTGAAGCGACAAGGGTTTTGAAAATAAGACTCGACACATTCTCCTCGGCATCCTCCGCAACGCTGGAAATCTCGCGCCGCAGCGCCACCGAAGGGGTAAGGATTTCGCTCTCGGGAATTACATAGATAAGATGCCAGTCTGTCAGGCTGATTTGACCCCATATAACGTATACTATTGTATTTTCTCCCCCCAGCCTGAGGGTGGAATACCCAATGCCGTTGTGCATACTGCGCATATCCGTCAAAATCTGTTTCGTTTCAGTTCCCAGGTACGCCTGAAAATCGTCCGCGCTTTTTTCGCTCAAGCCCGGAGCCGCCACAAACCTGGTCTCGTTTCTGGATTGCCCCGCGTTATTGTTGAGCAGTATCGCGTAGCCGCTTTTACTCACCACTGTTTTTTGTATACTCCTGTCAAGGTCATCGATTTTTATATCGATTCCCACAACGCCCAAAAAATCGCCGTTCCTCCCGTGATAGGGTAAGGACATCGACACGGTTAAACCCCGCCCCGCGGAATCGTAGTAGGCATCGGAAATATAAAGAGCGTTCCTGTCCCGCGCGTTTATGTACCAGGGCCGCCTCTGGAGTATGGGCTCTGAGAGTTGTCCCTTCCTGGCCGCGTCCTTATCGAAATGAACATTCTGCCCCGACTTTGTTAAAATAAAAATGGTAAAAATATCGGGAATGTTTTTCATAACAAGAGCGCACACACGCTCCATATTTCCCAAAAGCTGCGTTTCCCGCAAAACACCCGCGCGGACAAGGTCGCTCTCGTCAAAACGCGCTCCTGAAATCTTTCCAAATTCAAGAAACCAGTGCAGGGCAAGCTCCCCCGGCGGAACCGCCCTGTAATTGGGAACAGGCCGGGGCCGGAAGTCCCGGGGACTACCGTATATCCACTCGATATATCCCTTGAGCATCTCGACGCCCGCCGCCGCCTCTTTAAGTTCCTTGTCGATGACATCGCTCTTCGCCTGCACAAGCTCGCTCGTACTCTTCAGCGCCTGCTCCAGAAGAGACTGCGCGCTGCTGTTGGACGCAATCGTGTTGATGTTGCTGCTATTTTCAAGCGAAACCCCCTTAATCATAACAAGGCTGAAAATCATAACCAAATTACAGCTCACGAGGGCGATAAGGCAGACCACGATAAAAGCCCGCTGGATTTTTGCCTTAATAGATTTTTTTTCCGTCATAAACACCTGCATCAAACAGTCTTTAAAAATCTGGGCGCATTTTTTGCTCGCGCAAAAAACCGGGCTATCCGCTCCAATCCGCTGGATTTCCGCTTCTATCCCTTGCGCGCCCACGGCCCGTGCTGCGGCGGCTACGCCGCCGCAGCACGAACAGCCCTCTACCCCCCGGCCTGCAGCCCCGCTCTACTCAATCTGCGAAAGAATAGCAGGGTCCTTAATTGAAAAATCCTCCGCAAGCATAATGATTTTACTCATCACCTCCGCGGTGCGCGGTTCCTCGTCCGCAAAAGGAAGAAACACCCGCCCCCTGTGCTGGCTTGGAACCGCAAGAATATTTACCGCGCCCCGGCCCATCTTGTGTACCACGGCGCTCCCCCGATGAACAGTGTCTTCGCCCGGCCTACCCTGTATTTTCGCGTGCCTTTCCTCAACCATAACATTTTCTATGTGGAGGAGGGCAAGGAGTTCCCGCACAATGGCAGCCCGCATCTCAACAGTAGAATGGCTCGCCTCAGGGTCAACCCCGCCAACGTGGGCAGCGCTTACAACAAGGTCAAGGTCCCGCATAACCTCCGAAAAAATTACAGGAGGAATAGCCGCAAGCTCCAAAGGTTCCAGTTTCTTGCCCGGCTCCGCCCGGCGCGGAAAAAA
>JAITGB010000145.1 GCA_031280945.1 Spirochaetales bacterium | reverse complement strand
GGGCCTTAAGAGCGCGGCGGCGGGCGGGTCAGGCAAGAATGTCGAGTTGTTCGCCCGGAGAATCCGCCGCATGAGGCGCGGTTTCCCCGGCGGGATTTTCCCCTGCGGCGGCCTGCGCTGTAATTTCCGGTACCTTCAGCATCGAGTCCATAAGCAAAGTCAGAAGAAGATGCTGATTCTGGTAAACAGTATCAATGTTTTCCATATCATTTCTCTCCTCTCTTCATACTCTATCGGCAGGGAGGCTTTATTTATTAGGGTTTATGAGAGTTTATTTAGCCATGCCGGTTAATCCGCCGCCAATAGTGGCTATGCCTTTTATGTCGTTGTCCGTAAAGCGCAGGCCCATGCTCACAAAGCCTTCGCGTTTTTTCGTAAGAACATTGTCAACGCCGCCCGCCAGATAAATCCAGTTGAGGGGATTTACGATGTTGGGGTCGAAAAAGGGATACAGGGTTCCGTACAGCCTGAGAAAAGGCCCTTTCTCCTGGGCGAAATCAAAGATTTCCGCTCCCAGCGCAATCTGTTTTATGGGCTGAAAATCAAGGCCGACGCCGCCGGTACTTTCGACAACGCCGCCCCTGAGCGTAAACATTCCGAACTTTTGGGCAATCTGCGCGTTTATGAGGAGTTTTTGCTGGCTTTCAAGCTCGGTTGTGGTGTAGTTGGTTCCAAAGGGAGGGGAAGCGGGCGGGTTTGTTCCGGTTACGGTCGTATAGGTTGTAATGGTTTTTTCCGTAAGGCGCGGGGAGTCAACAAGGCCGAGGTAGTAAAACTTGTCCTTGCGGGAGCCCGGCGTAAGACGCGCCCCGAACTGGTTACGGAAATCTTCCTGCTTAAAGAGGTAGTCCGACTGAAAGGCAATCTGTATGTCGAGGCCCACCGAAGAGCCCAGAAAACCTTCAACCTGATTGTAGAGGCTGTCGTCCGTAATGAGTTTTCCTATGGTGCCTTCGCCCTGATTTATTTTTGCGGTGATTTGCGCAACATTGTCCAGGGCGATGTTGAGCTTGGCTATGCTTTCACGAAGGTCTCCCATGCTGGCGTTTATGTTTTCATCGTTCTGGGCAAGGATGCGGTCAAGCCTCTGGGTAATGGCCGCGGTGTTTCGCAGAATCGCGGCTATGGGGGCCATGTCCTCAGGATTCGTACCCCTCATCTGGGTAGTGATGGCCCCTATGTCTTGCAGGGCCGCGGCAAGAAGTATGAGGTTTCTCTCCACAAGGGCGTTGGCTGTTTGGGTAAGGCTGCGGGTTGATTCGAGAATATCCTGTACGGCCAAAAACCCTCCGTCTTCGTTGAGAAATTTTCGCAGGTCTTTGATAAGCCCCGTGGCTTCCTCCGCCGTAACGCCCAGGTTTCCCAGGGCCTTGGACATGGCGTCCGCGCTGAGGGTGTTTTGTATGATGCCCCCCGCCCGGAGGGGGTTTTCTTCCCGTATTCCCGGATAAATCGCAATAGAAGAAGAACCCATCATGGAATCGAGTTTTTTCTCTATGCGAGCGTCCTCGTAGAGTTCAACGTGGGAAGCAATCTCCAGCATGAGTTTCGCCCTTCCCCGCGAAAGCTCTATGGATTGTACCTTGCCCACGTTGACGCCCGCCATGCGTATCGCGGTATTTGCAAGAAGCCCGCTCGCGTCTTCCATGTAGGCTTCCACAAGGTAGGTCGAGCCTCCTTCTATGCGGCTCGCCGTATGCATCATGTACCAAATTGTGGCAATGGAAGTAATAATGACGAACACCCCGATTTTGAACAGCCTCGACATATCAGCCCGCCATCTCCGTTTCCCCAGGGGAGGCTACCTCTAAATTGGTAAAAGAATTTTGCAAAAACTGTTTCAGTATGGGGTGTTCGGCCTGGGCCACCTCCGCAGGAGTGCCCGCTGCCTTGATTGTGCCGTCCGCGAGGAAGGCGATTTTATCGGCTATCTTAAATGTGCCTATAATATCGTGGCTTATTACGATGCAGGTAATTCCAAACTCCTCGTTGACGCGCTTTATGAGGGCGTTGATGTTTGCGCCCAGTACAGGGTCAAGGCCCGTTGTGGGTTCGTCAAAAAGAAGAATATCCGGCTCAACGGCAAGGGTGCGCGCAACGCCCACGCGCTTACGCATACCGCCGGAAAGCTCGGAGGGGTATTTATTCTCTATGCCCGGCAGGTCAATCCATTCGAGTTTTTCCCGCACGATGCGCCTCATCTCCTTCTTGTCCTTCATTCCCAGAACCTCGCGCAGCGGAAAAGAAATATTCTCCGCCACGGTCATGGAATCAAAAAGAGCCGCGTCCTGAAAAGCGTAGCCGAATCTTTTGCGTATTCTGCGCTTCTCTCTTTCCGGCAGCGCTGTTATGTCTTCACTGTCAACAATAATGGAACCTGAATCGGGCGTCATAATGCCGATAATGGTTTTAAAAAGAACGCTCTTGCCAATCCCGCTCTGCCCTATTATTGACGTAATTTTTCCTCTCGGAAAATCTATATACACATCCTTCAAAACATTCCGGGCCTCGAAAGCCTTGTTGAGGCCCCGTACCGATACGATTATATCCACTTTGCTCACCCTTTCATAGCGTCCGCCGCCGCTGACGGCCTACGCTGACGGCCTAATAGTACACCAGTTTGAGCATCAAATCCGACATAACGTAATCGGCAATAAGTATGCTCACCGAAGAAGAGACGACCGCGCCTGTTGCCGCTGTTCCCACTCCTTTTGCGCCCCCGCGCGCATAGTAGCCATAATAGCAGCAAATGACGCTCACAAGAAAGCCCATGACCGCAGCCTTGATGAGCCCCGAATAAATATCCGCGGGATTTACCATTTTGAAAAGCTGGTCCATATATGAGGCTTCGTCCACATTACTGAAAACTACAGCGATAAGGTAGCTGCCCACAACGCTCACGATATTGCAAATCCCCGTAAGAACAGGAAAACAGAGAATCGAAGCCGCAACACGCGGCACCACCAGATACTGAACAGGGTTTACCGACATAGTCTCGATGGCGTCTATCTGTTCTGTAGCCCGCATGGTGCCAATTTCGGCTGTCATCGCCGAACCGTTTCGCGCAATGAGCATGAGCGAAGTAATAACCGGCGCAAGTTCGCGGGTCGTAGACTTGGCCACCGCCGCCCCCGAAAGAAACTCAGCGCGGAACATCGACAAGAGAGCCCCAAGCTGCAGCGAAAAAATCATTCCTATTGCCAGGCTCGACAGGAGTATAATCGGAACCGACATAACCCCGATATGCTCCATCTGTTCGCCC
Organism: Spirochaetales bacterium; assembly: GCA_031280945.1. Lineage (GTDB taxonomy): Bacteria > Spirochaetota > Spirochaetia > DTKZ01 > DTKZ01 > JAISAF01. The sequence goes on along the minus strand of JAITGB010000145.1, from coordinate 1,195 downwards.
AGGAGGTAGAGCCTCCACGGAGGCCGCGCCGCCCATTTGAAAACATTTGCGGTAAAAAGAGAAAACCTTCCGAACCCCTCCACGGAATGTGTAATACGCTGCACGGTTTTGGACATCAAGCCTTTCATACGTTGCAAAAGTTTATCATAAATAAAGGGGCTTAATAGGTCAACACGCATAGGTTTTTATTTTCCCAGGATGAAGTTCGCTGAGGGGAAGCATAGGGTACTCAAAGAGGACTGTCAATGAGGGTGGGGGGCGAGCCCCCCTGAGCCGGAGCCATTGGTCTCCGGCTACCCCCCATGCGGGGGTCTCCCCCCGCAACGCCCCCGCGTATAACCCAGGCCCGCGCCGCTACGCGGGGGTTTAGGAATAGTTAATTAAAATCTATGTATCACCAATCAAAATCTATGTACCACTTGAAGCCGAGGGCCATAGGGTTTCCCACATAAGGAGAGCCGTCGCCCTCCATCTCAAACATCAGCCAGTTCCAGCCCTTGATGAAGCTAAGGCCGTTAACAGACACGGCCTCGGACGTGTAGAAGGGAGAGGCCAGTCCTTTTACATTCCCTCCCTCTACCTTCAAGAGCTCCAACTTTTTGCTGGAGGTATCATTCTTAAATTCATATATTTCGTAAAACCTCGCACTCGGGGGATTTACGGTAAATCTGTCTTCCGGCATGGCTCCCAGCTTGCCGTTAGCAACAGGCTGTGTACCCAGGTTCACAGTGAGTTTTTTGTCCGTAACCTTTACTTGTGCGCCTGTCAGCCCAAGGGCAGTAAAAGTTTCGACCGCCTCCCCCCCCTGCCCCACACCCAGAACCTTCGTAAAGTTTATATTCTCGCCACTGTACGCGTCCCCGTTAGCATCATACACCGTTATACCACTGATAGGTTTAACAGGTGCGGTCTGCGGCGGGTCATCGTCCGAGCTGCTGGAGCATCCGGCAAACAAAAGGCCGGACAGGGCGAGGAGCATAAAGCTCACTCTTAAAAAAGTTTTTGTTTTTCTCATATTGCGTACCTCCTGTAGGTGCAATAAAATACACAAGCCTCCGGCGTAAACCTTTTCCAAATAACATTTGGCTGACTGCCCGTCATGGGTTTATCGCCGGAGGTTTTGTTATTTAAGAGACGTGTAAAAAATAGCGGAGAAAGATTTAAGTAAGCGGGAAAAACTACTTAACAGGCGTGG
>JAITGB010000110.1 GCA_031280945.1 Spirochaetales bacterium | reverse complement strand
GTTGCGCTTAACTGGAAGGTATATTTAAACCCGCCCTGGGAAAGCTTGATATTCGCCGCCGCGGATGTGATTTGCGGGATTTGAAAAGCTTCGGCTATCGGCTGATTTACCAGCGAGATGCTTGAATTGGGATTACCAATAACAACCGAGAATTTTGTTCTGCTGAGCGCTTGTTCAAAAGGCGCCGCGGCCTGCGCGGCATCCGAGGTAGAATCCACAATAACCATTTCAACCTTTCTGCCGCCAAGGGATTTAAAACCGCCCAAAACCTCGTTAATGTACCATGTCCCGGCTTCCGCAGCCATTTTGACCTGGCGGCCTGATTCCGCATTTGGACCTGACATCATGCCGCTCATCAGAAAGCGTACGGGTTCGCCAGAGCTGCCCGCAGCTCCTTCCTTACCGCCCCCGGCCCACACAGCAGTGGAAACCAATAGAAGCGCCGCGATTGCTAAAAATGTTTTCTTCATCTCCCTTACCTCCTATTTATGGATTAATTCTCATTATTATCACGCGGAATTTGGTCAGGTGTCAAGGAAAACTTGCAGCGTTATTTTTTTCTTGGCAGTACGCTTTCCGTGCCCAATAAGACGATGTTTGCGCTGAAGGGGTTTACTATCTCGCCCTTCAGGGCGAGATAGTAAACTTTAGACACTGCTGTCCTATATTACTCACTGGTCTTTGCCGCGCGCGAAGCGCGCGGGGTTAGCCCGTGGGAGAGGCCGGAAAAACGCGATTGGGGGTTCAGGTATATGTTATGGGTAAAACCGCGCGTTTTTCCGGCCCGCGCAAGGGATAGAAGCGGAAAGCCCGCAGAAAGCGCATCGGCGCTTTCGAGGACTTGGAGCGGATAGCCCGGTTTTTTGCGGCAAAGCCGCAAAAAATGCGCCCATCTCATGAATCCGCTATCCCAGCTTCTTTCACACGCTCTTCACCAAAATCCGCCCGCCCTGCACACTGACAACAACAAGAGGCGTACCTGCGGGAATAAAAGCCCCGTCAGCCTCAACGCTGTAAACGCTGCCGCCAAACTCCGCCCGGCCCGAGGGCCGTAAAACGCTTACCGCCGCCCCCCTCATTCCCACAAGACTCAAACCCTCTGCCTCACCTTGCCCCAAAATCCCCGCGCCGCCAACACCGCCGCCCTCAATTCCCGCGCCGCCCGCAGCGCCCCCAGCCGGACTGGCCCCCAAAACAGTCTTTAAAGTAAACCTATCAAAAAGTTTAAGGCGCGGCGCGAACAAGGCGAGAACGCAAATTCCCGCTACCCCCGCAATCAGCCCCCCCGAAACCGTCAAAATATTCCGGTAAAGAACATCCCACTGAAGCGAACCCTCAGGAACAACAAAATCCTGCATGGAAAAAACAAGCGACACCCCAATAAGAATCACGCCCCCAATCCCCGCGGCCCCAAAACCCGGCACAACAAAAATCTCAAGCACAAGAAGAACAACGCCCGCAAGGAAAAGAAAAACCTCCAAAGCCCCCAAAGTCCCCAGGGCCCCGCCCGTACCAAAAAGAGCCGCAAAAGCCACAATCGCAACAGTACCCGGAACGCCGAAACCCGGAGTCGAAATCTCCATAAAAAGAGCCACAAGGCCAATCACAATAAGAAGAACCCGCACAAAATCACGCGAAAGAAAAGCCGCAAGCTCATCCGTAAAAGAAATCTCAGGGGAAACCGTCTGCCGCGAAGCCCCAATAACCGCGAGCAGCTCAGGAAAATCCGCAACAGTCCCCCGCGAAAGCCCGTAGCGCAAAGCCTCCCCCGCAGTGAGCGACAAGAGCTTCCCCTTGGGCGAAATCACAGAGCCCCGCTTTACGCGGCCCGGCCTCTCCCTCTCAAGACGCGAAGCCTCCTCCTCAAGAACAGCCCGCAGGGCCCCGTCAACCTCCACCTCAACGACAACAACATCCGAATCCACCATAGCAAGAGCAAGAGGAACAGGATGACCATTCTTCTCCGCAAGAGCCGCAAGCTGAGACCTCACCGCGCTCACGCTCTTCTCCCCCGCACTCACAGCCCCCCCGCCCGGTTCCATAATCACCGGAGCCGCCGCCCCAATCGAAGTCCCCGGAGCCATATAAATCGCGGACGATGACATGGCAATCAAAGCCCCCGCCGACCAGCTCACCCCCATACCCTCAGGGGAACTCCTCACAAAGGCCACAGTCTGCGCGCCCCTCACCGACCCAATAAAAGAGGAAATCTGCAAAGCCGAATCCACCCGCCCCCCAAAAGTATCAATATCGAAAACAAGAAAAGCCGCCCCCGCCTCAAGGGCCTCCCCGGCCTGCCTCCTCACGTGAGAGGCCATGCCCGCATCGATGTCCCCGTGAATCGAAATCACATGGGCCGCCTTCTCCTCGTCCTCCGCAAAGCCCAAAACGCCCAGCGCACAAAAACACGCGCACAAAAACCGTACTCTCATGCGTAAAAGTATAAAGAAACCCCCTCCCGCGAACAAGATGTTTTTGGGCGCATCTCCGCGTTTTTTTGCCTCCGGCAAAAAAACGCAAAGTCGGGCTTTGCGGGGCTTCGGTCTTTGCGCGGCGCGCAAAGACACCAGCGGTTCGCTCCGCGAACCGCAAGTCCCCTCCAATCCCTTGCGCGCCCAGGGGCTTACAGACAACTCTTTCTTTTCAGCGTATTTTGTTGTATGCTTACCGTCGGAGGCACGTATGTCAGATATACCCGTCAGCAACAACCTCACCCTTGAAAGCGTTTGGGCCGCGCTCAAAGAAACAGACCGCATCATCAAAGAAACGTTTCTTCAAATGGCCCGCCGCCAGGAAGAAGCCGACCTCAGGCTCCAGGAAACCGAACGGCTCATTAAAGAAACAGCCCTCCACACCTCTCTTCAAACAGCCCTTGCCAAAGAGGAAGCCAAACGCCGTCAGGAAGAAGAGACCCAGCGCCGGCAGGAAGCGCTCAAACTCCTTCGGGAGGAAGCCCAACGCCGCAAAGAGGAAGCCGCTCAACGCAAGGAAGAAGCCCTTCAACGCAAAGAAGAAATCAGGCTCCGCAGGGAAGAAGAAGCGAAACTCCGTCAAGAGGAAGCCCAACGCCGGCAGGAAGAGCTCAAATCCCTTCGAGAAGAAGCCAGGCTCCGCAAAGAATATGAAGTCCAGCGCCGTAAAGAAGAAGCCCAATACCGCAGGGAGAAAGCCGAAGCCAGCAAGGACGCAAAGCGCGGCCAGAGAGAACTTGAGCGTCAAATGAAGGAAACCGACCGCAAAATCAGCAAATTGGGCAGCCGGGTCGGAGAGCTTATCGAACACCTCGCAGCCTCCAATATGCTCAAACAATTCAAAAAGCTGGGCTATACGTTTAATCATGTCTCCCGCAACCATGAGCTGGTAGAAGGGGAAGAGAGGAGAAGTCTTGCGGAAATAGACCTCCTCCTGGAGAACGGCGAATACGCCCTGGTAGTGGAAGTAAAGTCCCTGTTCAACTACATGGACGTAAAACGGCACCTCAAACGGCTCGATATTCTGCGGGGATACGCCGACAAACGCGGAGACACAAGAAAATTTCTGGCAGCCGCCGCAGGCGCGCTCATACCGCCCCGGGCGCGCGACTATGCTCTTGAATGCGGCCTGTATGTCATAGAGCAGACCGGCGATAATGTGAATATCATCGCGCCGCCCCAGATTACCATCTGGTAAATGCCGGAAAACCGTGCAGGCGGCGCCCGAATTCGGAAACTGCCGCTGTTTGACGCGCCGCATTTGAATTGAATATTTTCTTAGTATGTGGTAGTATATTATAAATTATTCCACAAAAGACGCGAGATTCGCTAAAACGGGAGGGGTTATGGCAGCGCGTTCAAAAACAGCGCCCGCATACGACGAGAGCAAAATAAAAACTTTAAGTTCCCTGGAACATATCCGCTTGCGTACGGGTATGTACATTGGCCGCCTGGGGGACGGAACAAATTATGATGACGGCATATATATTCTCCTCAAAGAAGTTGTGGACAACAGCATAGACGAGTTCATCATGGGCCACGGCTCCAAAATCGAAGTCACTGTCAAGGGCAGCAGCGTGGCCATACGGGACTACGGCAGGGGGATTCCGCTGGGCAAAATCGTTGACTGCGTGTCCGTCATCAACACGGGAGCCAAGTACAACGACGATGTTTTTCAGTTCAGCGTGGGCTTAAACGGCGTGGGAACAAAGGCCGTAAACGCCCTGTCCGAGCGTTTCCGCGTGGCGGCCTTCCGGGGCGGCTCGTGGGCCGAAGCTGTTTTCACGCGGGGCGGCCTTGTGGGCCAAAAGTCAGGCAAAAACTCAAAAGAACCGGACGGCACCCTGGTTGAGTTCAGCCCTGACCCCCAAATTTTCGGGGAATTCAGCTTTAACGCGGAGTTTATCGAAAAAAGAATGTGGAACTACGCCTACCTCAACAGGGGGCTTACCCTCATCTACAATAAGGCGAAGTTTCACAGCTCAGGCGGGCTCCTTGACCTCCTC
>JAITGB010000028.1 GCA_031280945.1 Spirochaetales bacterium | reverse complement strand
GGGGGCTTATCAAGGCTCCGTCTCCGGCTGTTGTTCTTTCTGTTCAGGCTGTGCCGGGCAAGGCTGTTTCGGCGGGAGATGTTCTTCTTACCCTTGAGGCCATGAAGATGGAGATGCTTATTCCCGCGCCTCGAGAGGGGCTTGTGCGGGAAATCCGCGTCAAGGCGGGTGAGCAGGTGGGCGCGGGGCAGGTTTTGGCTGTTCTGGAGGCGGGGGAAAAGAAGGCTGCCTCCGGCGGGGCCGGCGCGGGCAGGGGGGCCGGGGGCGGCAGCGGCGGCAGGGCGCGGGGGGAAAAAAAAATCTGCTTCCGCGATTTTTGCGGGGGTGGGGACAGGGACGAGTGGCAGAGGCTTTCCTCGGATTTTTACAGTGTGTTTGCGGGGTTTGATACTCCGGCGGAAGCGAGGCTCTGTTTCGATAGATTGGCGGATTTTGTTCTGGGCCACCTTGAGTTTGCGCCTGCCTTCCGGGGGCTGATTGTACGGGCCATTGAGTTTTTTGTGGCTATAGAGAGCGTTTTCGCCCTGCGCAGGGGGCAGGAGGACGGCTTTGGCCGCTTTGGGGCTCAGGCTCAGGAGCTTGTGGCGCACTACTTTAGGCGCAGCGTCAACAGGGAAAAGGGGCTTCCCGAATCCTTTACGCGGGCCGTGGACAGGGTTTTTGCCTTGTATAATGTCAAGGCGGACGGCCCTGTGGATATTCTGCGCCGCGTCTTTTTTCATATTTTCCGCTCCCGCGCAAACGGGGGTCTTAAACAGCATCTTCTTCTCGCGGCTTTTTCCGCTCTGGAAAACTTTCCGGCGGGCGGGGAGGCTTCCGCAAAGTCTGTCGCGGCTTCGGCGGAACATTCGAGAGTTCGGGGGGAATCCGCCCGTCTTGAGGGGCTTCTTGACGAGCTTGCGCGGCTTACCCAGGCCCAGATGCCTTCGCTGGCGGACGCGGCGATTAATGCCCGCTACAGGCTCTTTGACCGCGAAAAACTTGAGGACATAGAGGAGAAAAAAAGGGCCCGCGTAAAAAGGCTTCTGGACCTTGCTCTGCGCGCACGGGCCCAGGGCAGGCAGGCTTCGGAGTTTTTTGAAAGGCTGCAGGATTTGGGGGATTCGTCCACAGCGGAATTCGTTTCCCTTGTTTTAGACGCGGAAGACGCGAAAACCGCAAGCCTATCCCTCGAAGCCCTGTGCCTGAGAATGAACCGCGACAGGCAGTGCGGCAAGCCGGAAATTTTTTCCCGCTCCGGCCAGAGGCTCGCGGCCCTTTCCGCCAAAGGAGAGGACGGCGAACATGAGAGTATTCTTGCCGTAACGGACGAAAAAAAAATCGCGGAGTGTATGGAGCTGTGCGCCGCGTACTGCAAAAACAGGAGCGTGGAAATGAACCTGTACGTGAGGGGGACGGACGCGGCCTCCTTTTTCGCGGGGCAGGGCAAGAGCCTGAAAAAACTCCCCCCCAAGACGGTTTGGGCCTGCGTGGGTTTTCTTTCGGGAACCGAAGTCTCCTACCGCTCCTACGCAAAACGCGGCTCCTCCTGGCAAGAGGACGCGGGGAGGGCTTCTTTAAGCCCCCTCGCGTACAGGGAACTGAGGATTTTCCGGCTGTCGGCTTTTGATACACAGCTCCTGCGTTCAGGCGAGGGATTCTATCTTTTCCATATCGTGTCGCCGGAGAATCCCAAAGACGAAAGGCTCATAGCCTGCGTGGAGGTTTCCTCAACCCGCGCGGAGTTTACGGAGGACGGGGCCATAGGCCGCATGGTGGCCTTTGAAAAAACCTTTATGGACGCGCTCTACGCCCTCCGCGCAGAGCAAATCCAGCGCAGAAACCGCCTCCACTGGAACAGAATCGTGATTCACATGAGGCCCGTTCTGGGGGCTACCATAAACCAGATTCAGGACTACGCCTCCCTTCTGGCCGCCCGCACCCTTGACCTGGGCATAGAAAGGCTTTCCATTTATTGCCGCCTTGCGGAGCAGGACAGAGGAACTGCCTCTTTCCCTGCACACGCGCACGGCGCACAGGAGAAGGAACTTCTTTTCGACAACATAGTGGGAACAAGTTTTACCCTGGACAGCCGCGAACCCGTGCGGGAACCCCTCCATGCCATAGACGGCTACGCCGCAAAAGTTGTGCGCGCCCGTCAAAGAGGCACATTTTATCCCTACGAAGTGATTAAAATGCTTACCTCCTCCGGGGCCTCGTCCTCGGAGGAATTCTTCCCCGGCGAGTTTGAGGAATTCGACCTCGCCGAAAGTCCGGTCAAAGCCGAAGGTTCCGCGCAGCCTGAAAATCAGAACACGCCAAAAAAACCGAAAAAACCAGACACGCAGGATAAACGCGCCAAAGCCGCGCCGGAAACCTGGACACCCGAAAAAACCTACCGCTCCGTATCGGGACGGCCTTACGGCGAAAACGAAGGAAACATAGTCTTCGGCATTATCTCAAACCGCCTCCCGGACGGCAGAAACATACGCAGAGTTCTCATCGTCTCCGACCCCTCCTACGACCTCTGCTCCCTTACGGAAGCAGAATGCCGCAGGGTCTCAGCCGCCCTTGATTTGGCCGAAGACCTCGGCATCCCCGCGGAATTCCTCCCCGTCTCATCAGGAGCGCGGGTTGACATGGACTCAGGCACGGAAAACCTCGACTGGACAGCATCCACCTTAAAACGCATCATCGAGTACACACAGGCAGGAAGGGAACTCAACATCGTTGTCGCGGGAGTCAACGTAGGCGCTCAGAGCTACTGGAACGCCGAGGCCACCATGCTCATGCACACGAGGGGCCTCCTCATTATGACAGAAGACGCCTCCATGCTCCTCACAGGAAAAAAAGCCCTTGATTTCTCCGGCTCGGTTTCCTCCGAAAACAACGTAGGAATAGGCGGAGCCATGAAAATCATGGAACCCAATGGACAAGCGCAAATCAGGGTAAAAAACCTCAAAGAAGCCTGCGTCCTCCTCCTCCGGCATTACAGCCTCACCTACAGGGAACCCGGCCGCCTCTGGCCCGACAGAGCCGCCACCACAGACCCCACAGAAAGAAACGCGGGACTTTTCCCCTACAAAGACACATTGGGACAAGGCTTTGCAACCATAGGGGACATCTTTTCCGCCAAACACAACCCCGAACGCAAAAAACCCTTTGACATACGGCAAGTCATGGCCGCCCTCACCGACCAGGACCAGCCCCGGCTGGAACGCTGGGGCGGAATGAGAGACGCGGAAACAGCAGTCGTCTGGGAAGCCCGCATCGCAGGCTACAGCGCGGGGCTCATAGGCATAGAAAGCCAGGCCCTCCCCCGGCAGGGCGAAGTCCCCTACGACGGCCCCGAAACATGGAGCGGCGGCACACTCTTTCCCCTAAGCTCCAAAAAAACAGCGCGGGCAATCAACGCCTTCTCAGGCCGCCTCCCCCTCGTACTCCTCGCAAACCTCTCCGGCTTTGACGGCTCACCCGAATCCCTGCGCAAACTCCAGCTTGAGTACGGAGCCGAAATAGGCCGGGCCGTAGTCAACTTCCGGGGCCCCTTTATCTTCGTCGTCATAGGACGCTACCACGGAGGCGCCTACGTCGTCTTCTCCAAACACCTAAACCCCAACCTGCACTCAGCCGCCCTCGAAGGAGCGCGGGCCTCAGTCATAGGCGGCGCGCCCGCAGCCGCGGTCGTCTTCCCCTCCCTCGTCCTCAAAGACACCCACGAAGACCCCGCCCTCGTCAAAGCCCGCGAAAAACTTAAAACAGGCGCAGGCTTCTCGCAAAAAGACTACGAAGAAGTCTTCCGCAAAGTCCACGCCGAAAAACAAAGCGCCCTCGCCGCCCGCTTCGACCGCATACACTCCGTAGAACGCGCAAAAAAAGTCGGCTCAATAGACGCCATCATCACCATAAAAGACCTGCGCCCCTACGTCGCCGCTCAAATAGAAAAATCTCTGGGAGAATAAGAAAAAGACTTTTCAGAATCTTGGCGCATTTTTGCTGCGCAAAAACCGGGCTATCCGCTCCAAGTCCTCGAAAGCGCCGATGCGCTTTCTGCGGGATTTCCGCTTCTATCCCTTGCGCTGGCCTACGGGCAAACAGAACCCCCCCAACGCTCAAGACACAACCCCCCTTGCGATTTTGCTCCGCAAAATCGCAAGGGCAAGCCGAACACCCCCCCGCCGCCGCAAAGATTCCCGAAAAAATTGATTGACACCAATATACAAAAATTGTATATTGGTTATGGAGGGCTGTATGCCAATTTCTACCGTAAATATATCCTTTCAAAAAGAACTTTTGGGTCAAATTGACCGGGTTGCCGCGCGTGA
>JAITGB010000012.1 GCA_031280945.1 Spirochaetales bacterium | reverse complement strand
TTTTCGTCCGCAAAGGGGTCATGGGCCTGCACCTTCATGGAAAAAGCTTTAAGAATTTTTGCAAGGGTAAAACCAATTCCGCCGAAGCCGATAATTCCGGCTGTTCTTCCGTAGAGGCAGCGCGTGGAGATTGCGTCTTTGCCCGCAAAACCTTTACTTCTGATATGCGTGTCCAGAACCTTGAACTTGTCCGTAAGGGCAAGCATATAGCCTACGATGATTTCCGGCACAGACCTCCACACGCCCTGGGGAGAATTGCTGACAAAAATCCCCCGCGCTGTGCAGGCTGGTAGGTCAACATTATCGAAACCCGCGCCGAAGCGTCCAATCCATTTAAGCCTGTTCGCCTGAGCGAGCGAAGCCTCCGTTACGGGCCGTATGACTGAAATAAAAGCATCGACATCCTTCAAAAGCTCAGGGGGAATAGGATTGTTATCCCGCGTATCCGTATAGAAACGCACTTCAACACCGGGGTCCGACAAAACCCGCGACAGGCCCATATCAAAATCATCGGCGGGATTGCGAAAATCAAGGTCAACAACGAGAACTGTCTTTGCCATATATCAGCTCCTTGGAAAAATTTTATTACAGTGTATACCCCTGGCTGGGGGCTCGCAAGATGATAAATTGCGGATGCTTTCACTTCACTTTATTTTGGTGTATACTGCGGAATTATGGTACATAACAAGCTCAAAAAAATCATTGCGGAAGGCGGCTCCGCTCTGGGGACTTTTGTTAATTGGGAAATTCCCGATGTCGTTGAAATCATCGCGCTTGCGGGTTTCGATTTTATCGTGATTGACAACGAACACGGGCCTTTGACGCACGCAACATCGCAGAATCTTATCAGGGCGGCGGAGCTGAGGGGCATTACGCCCATTGTGCGTATTGCGAACTCTTTTGAGAGTACAATCCTCCATACTCTCGACGTGGGAGCCCACGGTATTCAGGTTCCGCAGGTCAACGATGCGCAGGCCGCGGCGGCGATTGTGGGCAGGGCCAAGTACAAGCCTGTGGGGAGCCGGGGGGTAGCTTTTCCGAGGTCGGCTGATTTTGGGATGACGGACCTTGCGCGGTACTTCGACCATGAGAACAGCCAGGTTCTGATTGTTACGCACTGCGAGAACACCCTGTGCCTTGAGAATCTTGATGAGATTTGCGCTGTTCCTGAAATCGATGTGATTTTCTTCGGACCCTACGATATGTCTCAGTCCATGGGCATCACAGGCCAGGTGGGGCATCCCCGCGTTCAGGAGGCGGCGCAGAAGGTGGCTGATACGGCTCGCAGGCACGGCAAGGCGGCGGGCATCTTCGTTTCCTCCGGGGAGGCTGCGAAGGAGATGATAGGGCGGGGTTTTCAGTATATCACCGTGGGAACAGACACGGTTATTTTCGGCGAAGGGTGCAGGCGGATAGTAAAGGCTTTCAGGGAATAGCTTCGCTCAATCACGAGAGATGAGCGGGGGGAGTTTCTTACTTGCGCAAGGGATAGAAGCGGAAATCCTTGCGGATTTTGCAAAGCAAAATCCGCTGGATTGGAGCGGATAGCCCGGTTTTTTGCCGCACAGCGGCAAAAAATGCGCCCAATCCGTGTTCCCCAACTTGAGGATTTCTTTTTTTTCAAACAGAGATAGTGGAATTTTTATGTTTTTGCCGATATTATGAGTATATTATGGAAACGGAAAAAGCGGCGGAAACGCCCCGGCTTGAAGAAGCTCTCGCGCGCTATCATGAAAACCTCGACAAGGTGGTTCTTCCGAAACTGAAGGAAGACTGTCAGCTTATCCATGCGGCTTTCAAGACGATTCACAGTATTTTTTTGAAGAAGGGCATTATCCACGAGGACCCCTACAAGGGCGAGACAAAATCCTCGGAGATTACGATTCCGCCCTCTACGTCTTTTTCGGACTCGGATAAGGCCGACCAGATGAGTATGCGCCTTTCGTCCTACGAGGTGCAGCTTGATTTTCTTCTCAACTATTATCAGTTCAGCATGGACTTTTTGGAGATGCCCCGTATCCGTCTTTTGGCGGGGCTCCTGCACTACATAGCCTGGGACCAGATTGGCCCTACGGCCCAGGACCCGATGACCAAGGCTCTGGGCGAATTTATCGGCAGGGTGAAGCAGGCGGGCGACCTTCTTTCCATGGGGCTTTTGCACGATTCTCTTGACCAAATCAAGAGGAGCGTGGCCCAGTGTTTCCGGCCCCTCAAGGATATAACGGATTTTAGCAAGGAGTTCTACAAGCTCAACATACGCTCGCGTATCCTTCCGCGCCTTGCGCTCACGCCGGGCTCTGTGCCGGCCAAGGAAGAAATCCTCAAGCAGGTAAAAAAACATTTCCACTCGGCCCTGCCGGGCAAGCCTTTTTACCCTGAGCTTGTGTATGAGGTCATCGATGAGGAATACGGTCCTGAGAGCGCGAAACTCAAAGAGGCTCTCATTCAGAGGTTTTCGGTGGCGGAGGCCAAGACAAAAAACGCCCAGCAGCAAATATCGTTTCCGGCGTTCCTTCTGGACGCTATCAGGACGATGGGTACGGCGGGCCGTCCCCTTGAGGAGGCTGCGGGCAAGCTCGCCGAGAACAGCGAGCTTCTCCAGAGCAAAAAAAACGGTTTTATGGAAAAGCTCAAAAAATGGCTTGCCTCCCTGTCGAACAAGCAGGGCAAGTCCAATGTTGAGTACGAGGTTGAATACATCGACCAGGCTACGGCTGTTACAAAACACGAAAAAATTCACTTTGAGAGTTTTATTACCGATGTGCAAAAACGCGCGCGCGGCTTTACGAACATTACTGTGAAGGGAAGTCCTGTGTACGCGAAAATGGAAAAGGCGGACGAGCCGACTCTCTTCTCTTTTCTGGAAAGGCAGATGGACGAGCTGGCTGTTGTGTACCGCCGGCTTCAGTGCCTCGATACGTTTTTCAAGGACAAGATGAGCCGCGAGCGCGAGCTGCAGGCGGGCCTGAAGGGTATCAAGATTGAGCTTACGGGCATCAACAACAGCATGACGCGGGCCCGCCAGAAAAAGCACGAGTACATTGCCCGCAAAGAAGAATACGAGCAGATGAAGAAGCTGGGGATTGGGTAAGACAGAGCGGAAGCGGACAAGCCCCAGGGCACAAGAAGAATACGTTTATCGCGGAAAGTATTCTTTTATCTCCTGCTTAGGCAAACCCTGGAAAACCCGCCTGCCCGTCCCCCAGCTTGACCTGATAAAATAAATTCTCTATTTCAAGGCTCAAGTTCACGTTCAGGATAAGACAACTGCCGCCCCCCTTAAGTTCCACGGGGGCGAAATTCAAAACGCCCTGAATACCTGCCCCTGTCATAATCTCAAGAACATGGGCCGCGGCCGTGTCGGGAACAGCTATGATGCCTACGCTGATAGAGTGTTCACGGATAAAGCCGGGCATCTCCTTTATATCATAAACAGGAATCGCGGCCTCCTGGTTTATCCGCTCAGGGTCAATATCAAAGCCCGCAAGAAGATGAATCCCGTCCTTTGCGAATTCCTTGTACTCCATAAGGGCCGAACCAATGCGCCCGCAGCCCGCAATTACCACATCATGGCTCTGGTGCTTGCCCAGAACAGAGTTAAGCTGCTCAATCAGATTATCTATGTTGTAGCCGCCCCTTTTGTTCCCCGGCAGGGAAATTACCGAGAAATCCTTGCGCACCACAGCAGGAGTAACGCCGATGGCGTCTCCCAGGTTATTTGAAAAGACCTTAATAAAACCCAGCGATTTTAACCTCTG
>JAITGB010000262.1 GCA_031280945.1 Spirochaetales bacterium | reverse complement strand
AACGTGAATGTGTTTGCGGCCTTTACGGGATTTTTCAAACATTCGCGCGATAAGGTAGCCGTCTTCGGGGATGGTTTTGCGGCAGACGGGGCACAGCCGCGGGCGCTGGGCGTTTGCGGGGTAACAGAAGGGGCAGCCGAAGATATTGCTCATCCTTTCAGAGACATTGCCCGCGCGGGAGCTGACCGGAAAGACAGCGCTTTTTACGAACTCTTTTTTCAGGAGGAGTGAGCCGCAGAGGGGGCACAGCCGGGGGGCGCCTTCTTCTTCGGTTTCCGTACCAATTCCCGCTTCTTCCCGGCCTTCGGGCGGAGGGGCGCCTTCTTTTTTCTTCCGTTTGCCGGAGGTAAACAGCGGACGGCCCGCGAGGAGGGATATAACGAGGTAGGCGAGGAGAATGCCTGCAAGAAAAAGAACAGGATACGCTATGGCCATGAGCTTAGGAGGAGGCTCCCTCTACGGAGGTTTGAGGTTTTTTGTGCGGCTATAGGGGCTCTCATACGGGGGGCTATGCCTCCATGTCGATGAGGGTTGGGGAGGGGGCTGCCGCGCCGAAGTTGGCGGGGCGGGGTTTTTTACGCAGTTCTTCGAGGCTTTTTGCGACAGAGGCTTTTTCCCTGCGCAGGAGGCTGCGGGTTTTTTGCGAGGCCGCGCGGGCCTTTTCCATGAGGGTTTCGAGCCTGCGCTCACGGGCGGCGGCGTGGGGAGATTCGCCCTCCCGCGCGAGAAAGCAGCGCCTGAGCTCAGCCAGTTCCCTGCCGGTTTGGGCTTCCAGTTCCGAGTAGGTTTCAAGTTTACCGGCGCTGCCCTCTTCTACGGCGAGGTTCAGCCTGTCCATGAGCCCCGTGTAAAAGATGAGTTTTTCTTCAAAGGTTTCGGCGAGGGTGTCGAAGGTCATTGTTACCCCGCTATGTGCAGGCCGGGGCTGGGCGGGGCCGCCGGCGTTTGGGTTCCGGCAATTTGCGCCCACGAGTCGCGCAGCTGCGCCAGGAGGTTCCGCACGGAACGCAGGGGCTGGGGGCTTTTCTGGACATTGGCTTCCATAAGCTGGCGGTTAAAGAACATATAGAGGTTAAAAAGGCTTTGGCCTATGTCTCCGCCCTTGTCGAGGTCAAGGGAAACCATGAGTTCGGTTACTATGTCCTGGGCTTTACTGATGGCGTTGTGGACCGAGTCGAGTTTCTTGCTGCGCGTTTCGAGCCCCTTTAAGGCGAGGTCAATCTGTTTGACCGCTTCGTCGTAGAGCATGACGATAAGCTGGCCCTGCCCCGCGGTGCGTACCCGCGCTTCTTTGTAGGCGTATGAAGGATTTGCGTATGCGTTTTTCACAGTGCTTTTCCTCTCCTCTGCCTCACTATACTGTGTTTTTTGTTTTTCGGCAATGCGGGACAGGGCTACTGCATTTACTTTTTTTGAAGATTTATGGCACATTTTTTGACGCTATGCGTCAAAAAACCGGGCTTTTCGCTTCAATCCCTTGCGCACTGCGGGATTTTGCTCCGCAAAATCCCGCACGGACCCACGGCCCCTGCCGCTTGGCGGCGGGCAGCTTAGCGATAAATACAGAGCTGTCAGCCTTCCGCCGCCGGGTTTTTCTTCGCTCCCTTTTTTAGCTCACTGCGGATAGAGAGAGCTACTGTAAAAAAAGTAATTACAAGAAATACTGCGGCGATGGGCGATGTAAGAATGGGAATCCAACTCCCGTCAGTGCGCATTAAAGAGCGGCGCAGGTTAAGTTCCAAAAGCGGCGCAAGAATGACGCCTACAACGAGGGGCGCAAGCGGATACTTAAAACGTTTCATGATATAACCGATAAAACCGAAGGCTATCATAACGCCGATGTCGAAGATGCGGTTGTTTCCGGAAAACGCACCCACATAACAAAAAGCCATAACCACGGGCAGAAGAAACTCGATAGGAATGCTTAACATACGCGAAAAGAAGGGAAGCCCCACCCTCTCGGTGATAAGCATAATGAGGTTACCCAAAAGATAGGCGGCAAACACAGCCTACACAAGATTTGCGCTTGTTTTAAAAAGTAGAGGCCCCGGCGTGATTCCGTGGAGCTGAAAGCCGGCCAGAATCATACTTGTAGCATTGTCGCCGGGAATGCCTAGGGTCATCAGAATAATCAAGGCCCCGGCTATGGTGGCGTTGTTGGCTGTCTCGGATGCAATAAGGCCGTCGATGATGCCTGTTCCGTATTTTTCGGGATATTTGGACCTCTTTTTTGAAAATGAATAGGCAATAAGGTTTGAAATATTTCCTCCTATGCCTGGCAGTATTCCGATTACAAGGCCTATCAGAGCCGAAATAAGGGAATTGGGCGCCTGGCGGATAAAATCCTTCCGGCTTATGCCGAAGCCGCGTATTTTGGCAGGTTTCGTCTGCATTGAGATGCGGGCTTTGGTACGGCTCTGTGCAGCGGATTCAAGTATCTGCGAACCCGCGAAACACCCAATGAGGATAGGAACCATGCTAAAGCCAACGGCTAAAGAAGAAAAGCCGAAAGTGTAGCGTGTGTAAGCGCCCAGAATATCTATACCCGCAAAGGAAACGGAAATTCCCAAAAGGCAGGAAAGTAAACCTTTGACTATGCTACCTTCCGAAAGGGAAGAAATCGTTGTCAACGCAAAAAGAATGACTGCAAAGTATTCATACGGTCCGAAATTCAGGGCAAACCTTGCGATGATAGGCCCCAGAAAGACCAGGGCAATGCCCCCAAAGGTTCCTCCAAGGAAGGAGTACAGGATACATACGCCCAGAGCTTTGCCGGATTCACCTCTTTTTGCCATGGGAAATCCGTCAAAACATGTTGCTATGGAGGAAGGCGTGCCAGGGATGCCCAAAAGCACTGCGGCGATAAGGCCCCCGGAACAGGCTCCGATATAGACATTGACCAGAAAGGAAACGCCAATCATGGGCGCCATCGAATACGTAATGGGAAACATGATGACAAGCGCTGTAAAAGCAGAAAGCCCCGGTATTGCGCCAAACATTATGCCCAGCACAACAGCGACAAATATAAGAAGTAAATTCTGCGGCTGGAGAATTGTTGCAAATCCCTCAAGCAGTAATTCCATGCGGCAGCCTCCTTTAGCCCAGAATTCCCACGGGCAGAAAAATATTAAATGCCATGTAAAAAAGGTAGTAAATAAAAACTGGTGTCAGAAGGGACACGCACGCGGTAATAATCATATAGCTTCGCTTTTTGAGGCACTCAAGCGGCAGCAGCATATATATCTGCACAAACAGATAAAGCATTGTGGTTACGATAAACCCGAGACTATTTATAAGAAGGCCGTAGGCAACAAGAAGAACCGAAGTAACTATAAGCGGAATATTCAGCTTAAAGATTTTCTTTTCGGTTTTCTCCCTGTTTCGTCTCAGCCGCAGGGCGTTTACCGCTATAAGGTAGACGGCGAGCTGGGCCATAATGAAGGAAACAAGGCGGGGAAAAAACTGAGGCCCCAGCGAATCAGCCTTGACAAGTTTTATCGTGTAGGACACTGCGTAAATAAAAACAGAGAGCGCCAGAAAAAAGAAGCCGGAAATTATATTTTTTTTCTCGTGAGACAATTTGAAGCATCCTCCCTATATGGCGGGATTAAAGAGGAGGAGCGGGAAATTTCTTTTTCCCGCTCCGAAGGGTTGATTTACTGGGCGGCAAGAAATTCGTCCCGGAAGGGAGTAACCTGCTCATCGCGTGTTTTTTTCGCAAATTTAAGGGCTTCGTCTTTCGCGTAGAAGACGGGAGTGAGGAAGTTATCCTTTAAGTATTTCTGATATTCAGGGTCGTCGTAAACTTTTTTGAAGCCGGCAACCAAAATATCAATGATTTCATCGGAAACATTGGGGTGAGCGCCTATCCAGAAAAATTTACTGGCATCGACATTGGGATAGCCAAAATCGGAGGCGAGTTTCAGGTTGGGCAGGAGAGCGTTCTTTTCAGGTCCCAAAAGGCACACGGCGAAGAATTCTCCTGTTTTGAAGTAGTCAAGGGCAAGTGAATAGGAAATGTTGATTACCTGAGTCTGTTTGGCGAGCAGGGCGGTAAGTTTGGCGGCGTTATTGCCGACATCGACAAACTTCATCTTTGCCTTCCAGAGTTTGTTCATTGCAATGCCGTGCAGCTGGTTGAAAGCGCCGATTCTTCCGCCGTATTCAATCTTGTTGGGCGATGCAATGGATTTAGCGACAAGGTCTTTCAGGTCTGCAAAACCAGAGGCCTTGTTGACGACCAGGGCGCAGGTGTTGTCCAGAAGGGGGATGCAGATGGATTTGAAACTTTCGACAGTAACTTTGCTCAGGCCAAGCGCTTCCGGTACAAGAATGTCCGCGCCATTGATGATGAGCGTATAGCCGTCCGCGCCGTTATCCAGTACGTGCTGCATGCCTGTTACTGTGGCGCCGCCATTAATGTTGGTAACAACTACGTTTTGTTTGAGATGTTTCCCCAAAAGCTGCGCGAGAACCCGTGTGTTACGGTCCGTATCGCCGCCCGGGGCAACAGGACAAACAATTTGTATTGGCTTTGTGGGATAGGCAATTTTGCCGCCGGCTGCGCTTCCGTCCGAAGAGCCCGAACCATGAACCGCCTGTGCCAGAATCAGCGCTGCTGCAAAAAGTGTCATGTATTTTTTCATTTTCTTCTCCTTGCTTTATTTTGTAAAAACCTGCTGTTTTTCCAGGTTGATTTTAATTAAAAAAACTATAGACCTGATTATTTACGCTGTCAAGTAAATGTAGGGTGGTTAAGACAGGAGGCGAGGGCTTTCCT
>JAITGB010000195.1 GCA_031280945.1 Spirochaetales bacterium | reverse complement strand
GCCCCAGCCCATACTCCGAACCAATAAACTCACCCACAATAGCTCCCACAACGCTCATTGTCGCGCAAATCTTCAAACCCGAAAAAATATACGGAAGAGCGCCGGGAATACGAATCCGCACAAAAAGCTGAAACTTTGAAGCGTTGAGGTACCTCGCAAGGTCAAGAAGCTCATCCTCCACGCTCCCCAGCCCCGTAATGGTATTGATGACCACAGGAAAAAAACTCAAAAGAAAAGCAAGAAGCATATTTGTCGTTACCCCGTAGCCCATCCACAAAAGAATAACAGGAGCCACAGCGATTATAGGCAGACTGTTGATAAAAATAAAAAGGGGCATAAGAAGCCTCTGGGCATAGCGCGACCACACAATAAAAATCCCCAGCCCAATGCCAAAGACAGCCGTAACAATAAACGCAAGAATAAACTCGTACAAAGTCGTGTAAATATTCACTGCCCAATGGTAATCCGCGTCAGGCTGTTCAAACAAAAGATGAGAAAGCGCGCTCGAAGGAGAGGGCAGCATAAACTCCGAAATCTCAAAAAACCGCACACAGAATTCCCACACAAGAAAAAAACCAATAATAACCAAAACCGAACGGTAGTTTTGCCCCGCGTAATCAAAAACGCGGGACGCGAAAGACCTCCCCCTTCCTGCGGAAACAGTTTTCCCCGGCAAAGCTCTATCCGCGCCAGCAGGTTCTCTCATGGAGATGCCTTCTCCCCTCCGCGTACAGACCGCGAAGCCCAGGGCATGGAAAACCTCTCGATAAAACGAATGCTCGAAAAGAAAAGAAGCCCCATGGCCGAAAGAAGAATAAGACAGGCGAACATAGTCGGCGTATCGATAAAAGCCTGGGCATCGCGGAGCTGATACCCCAGCCCCTTTTCGGAAGCGAGAAACTCACCCACAATAGCCCCCACAACGCACATGGTCGCGCTGATTTTCACCCCCGCAAAAATATACGGAAGAGAATTGGGAATACGAATCTTCACAAAAACCTGGAGCTTTGAACCCTTCAAGTACCGCACAAGGTCAAGAAGCTCATCATCAACAGCCGCAAGCCCCGTAATCGAATTAATGACAACAGGAAAAAAAGCCGAAAGAAACGCGATAAGAATATTCGGAAGAAGCCCGTATCCGAACCACAAGAGAAAAAGCGGTGCCACCGCAACCTTGGGAAGCGAATTAAAAAGCGTAATAATCGGCATGATAAGCTGGGCCAAAACCCGCGACCAGCTCACAAGAATAGCGATAAAAATTCCCGTAACAGTCGTAACAACAAAACTCACAAGCACTTCCAGAAAAGTCGCGCTGATATGCGTCCACCACATATAGTTCCTGCCGCCCAGATTAAACAAATGCTCAAAAACCCGAACAGGCGAAGGCAGAATAAATTCCTTGACCCCGGAAGCCGTAACACCAAGCTGCCACAGGCACAGAAAACCCGCGCAGTACGCGCACCCCGGAAGAACTCTTTTCAAAACCGAAACTATGCCTCCACCCATTTTCCGTTTCCCCCTTGCGCCTGCGCCAGATGAAAAACCTCATCCGCCCTGTAGCCGAACCCCTCCCCGCCCAGAGAATCAAGCCGCAAAAGACCCTCCCGCCGCGTATACAAACCCGGGTGAACCCGCGCCTCATCCCGCGAAGCCTCAGGATAAAACTGCATGGCGTTTGATTCAAGCCCCATAATCGTACCCGCCCGCGCCCCCAGCCCAACGTGGGGAATCTGCGCAAACATGGGATTGGTTAAATCCTGAACCATAAGGGTCATGCCGTGTTCCTTTGCCCAGCACAAAGACAAAATCGCGCCCGTCATCGTCTTGCAGGTTTTCAGGGCAACCCCCGACCAGCCCAGGTCCCGCCCCATTTTTACAAAACTCCAGTCGTGGGCGCTCTCGTCCATAAAAAGAGGCTTGCGGGAGACCACGGGCCGCACATCAAGGGGATAAGCCTCAATATCGTAGGGAAAAGGCTGCTCCACGTAGAGAAGCATCTTGTAAATAGCCGGAGCCTCCCGCATAAGCCTGTCAAGAATCTCACACACGTAGCGGGGGTCCTTCACCGTACAGTTAAAATCCGCGCTCAGCCACTCTCCCCCCATCTCAAGGGCAATCTCCCCCACGCGGACAAAACGCCCGTAGTCCCACGCGGCATCCGTACCCGTAAGTTTTACCTTCAAACATTTTAGGCCGTCCCGCCGCACCCAGTCGCGGAGCTTCACAGGATAGCCGTCATCAGGCTCATCGCCGGAAAGCTCACTCTCATCAACAACATCCTTCGCGCCCACAAGATGCCACACAGGAACCGCCGTTTTGTAGGCCCCGCCCAAAAGAAGATACTCCGCCGGAAACTTCCCCCGGAAGAGCTTCTCAAAATCCCCCCCGTAGTACCAGGCGAGGTCGTGGTTCATAAAATCCGAGCTGTATATATCCCAGGAACTCACCCCGTGGTACATACCGTAGGCGTCGTGGAGGGCAATATCAAAAAGCGAATTGCACACAAGAGCCGCAAGCCAGGGCATGGCCTCACGCGGAGGGAAACCCCCGTTCGCCTCGCGCCACAGGGCCCGAAGCTCCTCCCCAATAAAACGGCTCCCGATTTCCATGGGATGGCCCTTAGAGGAACACCTCCCCCAGGCCGCGGCAAGGCGCACGCAAAAATCCTTAAGCCGCGAAAGCCTCCCCTCGTAGGAAAGCTCCCCCGGCCACACCCAGGCAACGCTGAGCGGCGTCTCCCCCCAGCCGGAAGCCTCGCCCCTCTCCCCCGCGACCCGCACCTCTGTCCTGGCGCACACGACAGAAGTCGTTACCTCAGGCCCAAATTTTAACGGCACCCGCGTCTTTACAGGACA
>JAITGB010000146.1 GCA_031280945.1 Spirochaetales bacterium | reverse complement strand
GCCGGGGGATAGTCCCAGTTCGCGGCCCAAAACGCGCACTTCGTCCTTGTACAGTTTGTCTAAGGGTTCTATGATGAGGCCCTTTTTTCGTTTTTCCTCAACAAGGGGGGTTCTCACGTTGTGGTGGGATTTTATTGTGTTCGCTTTTTTGCCGACGCCTTTTCCCGACTCTATAAGGTCTGTGTAGAGCGTACCCTGGACAAGAAAGGCGTTGTGTATGGCGAGTTTTGCGACTTCCTCTTCCTGCACCGATATAAACATATCGCCTATAATACGGCGTTTTTTCTCCGGGTCTTCCTCGCCCGCAAGGGCCGTGAGAAATTTTTCCGATGCGTCTATGAGGTGGAGGTTTGCGGCTCCCAGCCCCCCCAGGGTTGCCTCGACTTCGGCGGATTCGTTCTTGCGCATGAGGCCCGTGTCTATGTACATGAGGTGAACCTGAGCCGGAGGCAGGGCGCGTAAAAGTATGGCGGCTGTTACCGTGGAATCTACTCCGCCTGAAATAAGGAGGAGCGCCTTCCTGCCGCCTACCCTGCTGTGTATTTCCGCGCTTACACTCTCTATGTACGCCTTCATGGACCATTCTTTGCGCGCTCCTGCTATGCCGAGGGCAAAGTTGCCCAGTATGCGCGTGCCGTATTCGCAGTGCGTTACTTCGGGGTGAAACTGTATGCCGTAGAAGCGGCGTTCCCTGTTTTCGAGGGCAGCGGGAATTTTATGTTCGGAAACCGCTGTAACGCGAAAGCCTTCCGCCGGAACGTCTATGCTGTCGCCGTGGCTCATCCACGAGACAAAACCGCCCGGAACGCCCCGGAAAAGCGGGCTTTCTTCGTTAAAGTGGAGCCGCGCCCTGCCGTACTCCCGCTTTTCACGGGGAGCTACCTTCCCCCCCAGGGTGTGGATAAGATAGTGCAGGCCGTAGCAAATTCCCAGAACAGGAAGCCCCAGCCCAAGTATCTCAGGATTGGCAAGGGGAGAGTCTTCGTCGTACACGGAATAGGGAGAGCCTGAGAGAATGATACCTTTGACTTCGGCGAGTTTTTCCCGCGGAATGCGGTAATCGTGGGGAACAACCTCACTGTACACCCCGAATTCGCGTATTCTGCGGGAGATGAGCTGGCAGGTCTGGCCGCCGAAGTCGTAAATCAGTATGGTGTCCATGGGCTCCGTCTCGTAATGGTTTGTTTGCGCTCGCAGCCCACGGACACGATGTCCACGCCTGTTTCCGTAAAATCTTCGATAAATTTGATGTAGTCTTTTGCCTCGGAGGGAAGTTCGTCAAAAAAGGCCGCGCCCGCGAGGGGCTTTTTCCAGCCCTTCAAGGTTTTTGTAACAGGGCGGGCGCGGTTTAAGGCGCTTATGGACGCCGGAAAATCAGTAATCTCTTTGCCGTCAACCTCGTAGGCAACGCAGGCTTTTACTTCGTCAAGGGTGTCGTACACATCGAGGTGCGTCAAAACAAGGCCGTCTATGGAGTTAACGCGGCAGGCGTAGCGCAGGGCCACAAGGTCAAGGTAGCCGCACCTCCTGGGCCTGCCTGTTGTTACTCCGTATTCCCTGCCTGTTTCGCGCACAAGCTCTTCGAGGCTGCCGTCAACATCTTTTTGGAATTCCGAAGGAAAAGGCCCGTTCCCCACGCGGGTAGAATATGCCTTAAAAACCCCAAGGATTTTATCGATTCCGCGGGGGCCTACTCCGCTCCCGCAGGCAGCCCCCGCCGCCGCGCTCATGCCGGAAGACACAAAGGGATAGGTTCCCAGGTCAAGGTCAAGGAGGGTGCCCTGGGCGCCCTCAAAGAGAACAACCTGGCCCTTGTGCCTGTGCATAAAGGAGGGAAGGTCAACAACCATATCCTTCATCTTTTCCTTGTACGGGAGAAGGTAGGCCCTGTCTTCCTCCAAAAGAGAAGCGAATGCTTCCTCATCGTACACATCTGCCACCCGTATGCCCTCGCGGGAAGACTTGAGGGCGTAGGCAACCCCAATGCCCCTGCCTGTTGTGCCTATGGGCCTGCGCCGCTTTTGTTCCATTTCAACGTCAAGTTCGCGGTAGCGCGGGAGAACAAGGTGCGCCCTGTCCGCGATAAAAACCCTGCCTTTCCAGTCAATGCCCTGCTGGGTAAGGGTATCAAGTTCGGTAAAGAGGGATTCGGGGTCTATGACCATGCCTATACCCAGCACAACCTTGCGGTCGGGATAAATTACCCCGGAGGGAACAAGGTGCAGCTTGTAGGTAACGTTTCCGTGAACAATGGTATGCCCCGCGTTCGCGCCGCCGGAAAAACGCACAATAACGTCCGCCCTTTCCGCGAGAAAATCAACGATTTTCCCCTTACCCTCATCGCCCCACTGAGCCCCGATTACAACAAGATTCATACACAGTCCTTTTTACCGAGAATAGTTCGGCGGCTCCTGCGTTATCGCAACATCGTGCGCGTGGCTCTCCCTGAGACCCGCCGCGGAAATCCTAACAAATTTTCTGTAGTTCCGCAATTCCGCTATAGTCCTGCACCCGCAGTAGCCCATCCCCTTGCGAAGACCTGTTACAAGCTGGTAGAGAAAAGGCTTGAGGCTCCCCTTGTAGGGAACGCGGCCCTCAACCCCTTCGGGAACAGGGTCTTCGCCCTTTGCCATTTGGTATCTGTCGCCGGAACCCTGTTTGATGGCCGCAATGGAACCCATACCCCTGTACTGCTTAAAAATCCGGCCCTCGTAAATAATCTCCCGGCCCGGAGCCTCTTTGAGGCCCGCAAAGAGATTGCCAATCATAACAGCGGACGCGCCCGCGCCCATTGCCTTGACTATGTCGCCCGAATACTTAATGCCCCCGTCCGCGATGAGGGGAACATCCCGCTTTGCCGCCTCCTCCGCGCACCATAAAACAGCGCTGAACTGCGGCACCCCTATACCCGCCACGATGCGTGTCGTACAAATGGAACCCGGGCCCACGCCCACCTTGACAGCGTCCGCTCCCGCCTCTATAAGCCTCTTCGCGCCCTCACGGGTCGCCACATTGCCGCCCACAACAGGCACGGAAAACTTCTTTTTAATGTCGGCAATGGCGCGGGCAACGCTCCCCGAATCCCCGTGGGCCGTATCAAGAACAACGAAATCAACCTTGCTCTCCGTCAAAAGCGGAAGCCTCTGGCTGTAATCGTTCGGCGAAACCGCCGCTCCTACGATGAGCCGGCTGTTCCCGTCTAAGGCAGCAAGGGGAAAATTCCTGTGCTTCTCTATATCCTTTACGGTAATAAGCCCCTTGACGAAGCCCTGGGAATCCACAACAGGAAGTTTTTCCACCTTGTGCTTGTGGAATTTTTTTAAGGCCTTTTCAAGTTCAGGCTCCCCGTCCTCCACAATGGGGTTGGGCGTCATAAGGTCTTTTACCTTGAGGGAAAAATCCGAACAGAACTTCATATCGCGGCTCGTAATAATGCCGCAGAGCTTTTTTTGCCCATTTAGAACAAGAAGACCCGAAACCCTGTAGCGCTTCATAAGGTCAACAACATCGTTTAGGGTCTGGTCCTCCTGAACCGTAACAGGCGTATCGATTATCCAGTTCAGAAAACGCTTTACCGAAGCGACCTGCTCCGCCTGACTCTCCGGCGAAAGATTGCGGTGAATCACCCCCGCCCCCCCCTCTAAGGCAATGGCTATGGCCATCTCCTCCTCCGTTACCGTGTCCATGGCCGAAGAAATAACAGGAATGTTTAACCGTATATCCGCGACAAGCCGCGTCCGCACGTCCGCCTCTGCCGGCAGAAAATCCGCATAGCCCGGAAGCATAAGAACATCATCGTAGCTGAGGGCTTCCTCAATCGCCTCACTCATTCTTTTCCTCCTCTAAAATGCAGTCTAAAAAAACACAGCCTCAAAAGAACCTAACAAATTCACCCGTCAATTTTTCCCGAAATTCCGAACAAGCGCCTTATAGCGGGCCGCGATTCTCCGCGCCTTTTCCGCCGCCCTGCCCCTGTACAGCTCCGGTTTGGAAAAAAAAGCCTCCGCGGTAAGCCCCCTGCCCTCCCCGCCGCCGGCCCCAGCTTCGCCGCAGGCTCCATAAGAAGCCCCGCCAAGGCCAAGCGAAGACGCCGCAAGCCCCCGCTCAAGAGCCGCCCACAGAGCCGCGTCTTTCGCAAGCTCCTCCCGCAGGCTCGAACCGTTTTTCTCACAGGCAAGAGTCGCAGAGCGAATTTTCTCGTGCGCCTCGCTCTCCCCCGACGCCGCAAGAAGAATGTACGCCGCCTCCGCGAGAACCATATCCCCTGAAGAGCGCAAATTCAGCGCAAGATTTTCTGTATTGACCCGCAAAGACTTAACAACCTTGAGCATTCTGCACAAAGCCGCCGTAAAGCCCGCAAGATAATCCGTAACAAACCGCGAAGAAGCCGAGTTCGTCAAATCCCGCTGATGCTCCGAAATCTGGTCCATATAAAAACTCATAACACGCGGCGAAAAAGCCTTCCACAAACTCTTTACGTGTTCCGAATTCCAGGGATTGCGCTTCTGGGGCATAGTGGAAGAACCCACCTGCTCACTGCCAAAATGCTCCCGCACCTCGTCAATCTCCGAACGCTGGAGATTGCGTAAATCATCCGCAAGATTCGCAAGAACCCCAAACGCGGTATT
>JAITGB010000044.1 GCA_031280945.1 Spirochaetales bacterium | reverse complement strand
CGGAGGATTTTCGTTTTCTCTACACGGCGAACGATAAGTACAGAATTCTTTCGACGGTAACTGAGTCTGTGTACATCAACAAGATGTTGTCGCACAGGGCAAATATTTTGAACCGCATCACTGTGGACGTGCGCAAGGCGGAGGCCGGAGGCGGAGAGCTCTCCTGCGTTTTTCAGACCTCGGAGGAGGCGGAGAACGGCTACCATATTTTTTCCTGGGGCAAGACCTACGATAGTGAGTTTTTCCGCGATGCTTTTGGGCGCTATAAAATTGGCGAAGACTATTTTATGCCCATCGTGCGGAACGTGCCTGTTTTTCCCGAACGCTCTGTTTCGCCGGGCGATTCCTGGACAGCGCCGGGGGAGGAGGTGCACGATTTTAGCGTGTCATTGGGCGTCGTCGAACCGGTGCGTTTTCCTATTGACGTGCAGTACCGCTACGCGGGAGTTGAGCCGCGCGGGGGCGAGAGCTTCCACGTTTTTCATATTGAGTACGAGGTCTCGCACAAACCGGTTTTCCGTTCGCGGCCCGGCGGGCTTCACCCGGTTTTGATTGCGGGTTTTTCGCGGCAGAAACTCTTTTGGGACGCGAGCCGGGGCCGGCCCCACGCCTACGAAGAAGAGTTTGATTTTGTCTTTGAACTTTCAAACGGCGAATCGATACAGTACACGGGAACAGCCCAGGCAGAAATTATTGAGTCGGCCCGCATGGACAAGGATTCTCTTGTGCGGGAGATTGAGAACGAGATTAAAAAACTTGACATTCCCGATACGCGGGTAGAAGCGGACGCTCTGGGCGTTACCCTCACGCTGGAGAACATTCAGTTTCCTGCTGATTCCGCGCGGCTTGTTCCTTCCGAAAAACAGAAGCTCGATAGACTATGCGAGATTTTGCGCAAATACCCCACGCGGGACATTCTCATTACGGGCCACACAGCTCTTGCGGGCAAGGCCGAGGGCAGGCAGCGGCTTTCCGAAGACAGAGCGGCCTCCGTGGGCGCGTACCTTCTGGAGAAAGGCGTGCGCAGCAAGGAGCGCATGAATTTCCGCGGCATGGGAGCTGAGGTTCCCGTGGCGGACAACAGGACGGAGGAAGGCCGCACGAAAAACCGCCGCGTTGAAATTACGATTATGGAAAATTAGAATTTTTTAGCGGAAGAATTTGGGCGCATTCCGAAGGCCGCGATAGCGGCCACGATAATACTTTCCTATCGGAACTCAGGCAGTCTTCTGGCGCATTTTTTGACGCTGCGCGTCAAAAAACCGGGCTATCCGCTCCAATTCCTCAAAAAACGCCTGCGGCGTTTTTCTGCGGGATTTCCGCTTCTATCCCTTGCGCAGGCGAGGATTTTGCTCCGCAAAATCCTCGCCAAGACCCACGGCCCCAACCCCGCGCGCTTCGCGCGCGGCCTAATCCTGCCTGTGCGTCTTCCCCAAAAGGCTCGCCTTTACAGGAGCGCCCTTGGGGTCTTTTTTCCGCAAAGAAAATACCGCTTTCTCCACGATACCCTTTCTGTCGTAGTCCGAAGGAAAAAGTTCCTGCTGACTAGAAGCATCATCTCCCACCTTGTCGAGGCCTATGCCCACAAGCCGCAGAGGGACCAAGGGGTTCCATTTTTCGCGCAGAAGGCGCAGGCCCGTTTCGTGGAGTTCCTCCGCGCTCGTTATCAAGTGGTTCAGGGTGGTTTGACAGGAGAAGGTAGTAAAATCCGTGTAGCGGTATTTGAGGCATACCGTACGCGATGCGCCTTCTTCGTTGAAAAGGCGGAACATCACCTGATGCGCAAGGTCAAGGAGGGCAAGGCTAATGAGCTCCTGGTCGGAGGTGTCTTCGCCAAAGGTCGTCTCGTGGCTGATGGAGTGCGATTTTGCGGTTTGCGCATACATTCCGGGGTCTTCCCCGCGCACCGCTTTATAGAGGTAGGTTCCGGTAGCGTTTCCCGTGAGCGAGCGCAGGCTTTCTTCGCAAAGGCTCCTCACCCGCGCCACCGTATCAAGCTGGAGGTTTTTCAGTTTTTCCAGTGTTTTGTTTCCCAGGCCCCAGAGTTTTGCAAGTCCCAGGGTGTCGATAAACTCTTCTTCGTTTCCGGCGGTAACTTCAAAAAGGCCGTCGGGTTTTTTGAAGTCCGAAGCCATCTTTGCGAGAAAGCGGTTCGCGGCTATGCCCACGGAGAGGGGCACTCCGGCTTCGCCGCGCACGGTTTTTTTCAGTTTTTCGGCGGCTTCGCGGGGAGGGCCAAAGAGACGCTCTGTTCCCGTCATGTCGAGGGAGGCCTCGTCTATGGATATGGGGCGTACATCGGGGCTAAAGCCGGACAGTATGTCCATAACCTTCCGCGACACCTGTGCGTAGCGGCTCATGCGGACAGGGAGATATATCCCTTCGGGGCATCTGCGGCAGGCTTCGGATATGGGCATGGCGGAGCGCACGCCGAAGGCGCGGGCCTCGTAGGAACAGGCGGAGACAACGCCCCTTTTTCCCGGACTGGCGCCGACTATGACGGGCTTTCCCCTGCACTCAGGTTTATCCATCTGTTCCACCGAGGCGAAAAATGCGTCAAGGTCAACGTGAAAGAAAACCGGCGCTGCGGACATCACTTTTAATTGTAATCAAATCCCGCGTTTGTGAGTAGCTTTCCAGGCTGAAGTTTTTGTCCTGAATTTCAAGGCTCTCGGAGAGAAGGGGCGAGCGTGAGGAGATTTCCGCCTGAGCTTCAAGCGCGGCGGGCAGGGTGAGAATAATGTCAAGGGGAGAGGGCGGGTCAACTCCTATGTGGATTTCCGCCTTTTTCCCCGATGCGTCAAAAGTGTAGGGGAAGTTTGAATCGTAAATACCCAGGGGCTCCCCGGAAGAGAGGGACAGCCTCACTTTTCTGGGCCGGAAAAAGGGCTTAAACTCAATGGTGTAGCTGCGCCTGCTCAAAAACGCTTCAACCGAAACAGGGGAGGGGGAAAACCCGCCCAGGGGTTCAAGGGGAATGGCGCAGCTTCTCTCCTGCGTATCAACGGAAAAAACCCTGTCCCCGAAGCTGAGGCGGAAACGCCCCAGAGGAGAGGGACTGGAAAGCCGCAGTTCGTGAACGCCCGAAGACGAAGCGGAGGGGGCCTCGGCGTATTCTTCAACGCTGAGGGGCTGGGGCGTGTTTTTGTAGGGGTTAAAAACGAGGATAAAAACCGAGGAAACAAGAAGCCCCGCCGCCCCCAATGCTATGGGAACAGAAAGGCCGAAACCGCTTCTTTTCTTTTTCTGGCGGAAAAGAAGGTCAAGGCGGATAAGAGTCAGGAAAAACGGGAAGGTCATAAACGTTAAAAGAAAGTTTCCCGTAAAAATGGAATTGATAAGTATTCCCGCGAATTCCGTGTCCGCCTGAAAAAACGTGATGTATACAAGCCTGTAGAACAAAAGGGGAATTATAAACAGGAGGAGCGTTTTTAAGAAGCGGTTTCTGAACAGGGAAAAAACAATGGCTCCGGCGTAGGCCCAGAGAAAATAGTACATAAAAGCGAGGTCAATGCCCGTAAAAATGAGAATGTTAATAAAGAAGACAAGAATGGCCGATGCCGAATAGAAGCTCCCGTTTTTTGACAGGGGAAGGCTCCGCGCTTTTCTGAAAAACAGCGCCGTAAGAAAAACAGCCGAGCTGATTTTTAAAAGAAAGAACAAAAAGGGGATATGGCTCCACAGCCGGGGAAAATCGCGGAGAATTGGTACGCTGCGCACAAAAAAAGTCCCGGCCAGGAAAAAGAGAAAAAGCAGGAGAAAAATGAGGACAAGGCTCCACCAGTTCCGCAGGAGTGTATGAAAAGATTTTCGTACATACCGCCGCGCGAACAGGGGGGTAAAAATGCTCGCGCCCAAAACAATAAGGAGGAGGGCAAGAAGAAACTGTTCTTCAAGAATATACACGGAGTTCCCGGAGGAAAAAAGGAGGTAATGCCTGTCCCACTCGTCGGGAATGCCTTCGCTGTTACTTTCAAGATACTGCGTAAAGAAAGCCTCAAACGCGGCCTGCCAGGAGGGGTAATCTTCCGAGGGGGAGGGCTCTCCGCCCAGGGCTATGGCAGGAAAACCCGCGCTGAGATACTCTCCCGCCGGGGTTGAGGCGGAAACGCGGCCCAGCCTGTAGAGCTGGTTTCTTCCGGCATCAATAAAGAATTCGAGGCCGGTATTTTTTGAAGAGGCCAGAACCCGCCGGATAAGCCAGGAGGGGACAATAATCCCCCGCGCTCCTGTTTCGCAGACAATCCTCTGGGGTATGCCCGGAAAATTGAGGTACAAAACGGAAACGGGGTGTTCGGGAAAAAACGAATCAAGAAAAAGCCGCGTACCCAGGGGTTCGTCCCTGTCGGCGTCGCTTCCCAGAAAAACAAAGTGGAGGCTCACGGGCGGGAGGGGGCCCCGCGCGCTCCGCCACAGGCTGAGGGCCAGGGCCGCGTTAAAGCTGGCTTCTCCGGCTCCTGAGGGGGCGGCAATAATCAGCGTTTCCGGCCTCGCGCCGGAGACGGAGGTTTCCAGAATCCGCGAAAAGGAGTGCCCGCCGGAAAACTGCGAGAAATCCGTGGAGAGGGCCGCGCCGCCGGAAGAGGTAATCTCCTTTGAGATAAAGTCAAGCACGGCCCGCTCGTCCGGCAGGCCGCGTAAAATTGTATAGTAATCCTTTTCGCCGGCGCTCGCACACAAGACACGGAGGAAAAGAAAAACGCAGGCCGCGGTTTTTCGCATCTCCCCAAAAGGATAAGAAAAAACGGGTCTCTGTTCAAGAAGGGATACACTCAAAGGGTGAGGAGAAATCCGGCGAAAGGGTTTTCAGGCGGGCTCCGGCCCGCGAGAAGCGCGCGGCCGGCCCCGGCGAAGCCTGGGCCGGCCTGGGCCCCTGGGTCTTTCGCGCAAGGGCTTGGAGGGGTTTAGTCTTGGCCGGAAGGCCAAGACCGGAGCGATAGCGAAGCCCCGCAAAGCCCGACTTTGCGCTTTTTCCCATATAAGGGAAAAAGCGCGGAGGTGCGCCCAAAAGAA
>JAITGB010000024.1 GCA_031280945.1 Spirochaetales bacterium | reverse complement strand
ATCTACTGGAGTGATAACCGCGGAGTAAAATACGCGGACTGGCTGTGGAAGGAACACCGTGATACGGTGTACAGCCAATGCCATAATGTTGCGGCTCCCTCCCGGACTCTCACGCATTTGATGTGGATGCGGGAATGTGAGCCTGAGAATTTCAAGCGCGTCAAAAAAATTATGTTTATGAAAGACTATATCCGCTACAGGCTTACCGGAGATTTTGTAACAGATTTTATTGATGCCATGGGTTCCCTTTTTATGGATGTGCCGAACATGAGGTGGTCTGAAAAACTTTGCGGCTTTGCAGGCATGGGGCCCGATATGCTGCCGAAAATCATACATCCTGATGCGGTTGTCGGCCCGCTTACACCCCGCGCTGTGGCCGATACAGGGCTTTCTCCTAAAACAAAGGTCCTTGCAGGCTCTACGGATACCGTGCTTGAGGTGTACGCCAACGGCGCGGTTACTCTAGGCAGCGCAACGGTCAAACTTGCTACGGCAGGAAGAATCTGTATTATTACCGACCATAACATTAATGACCCCATGATTATCAATTATCGTCATCTTGTGCCGGGACTGTGGTATCCAGGCTCAGGAACAAAATCCTGTGCGGCCTCTTTCCGCTGGTACCGCGACGTGTTCTGTGAAAAAGAAATGCAGGACGCTGAAAAACTGGGAAAAGACGCTTACGAGCTTCTTGATGCGACTGCGGAAAAAATAGCCCCCGGAAGCGATAATCTTTTTTATCATCCGTATCTTCAGGGAGAAAATACTCCCTACTATGATGCTGACCTCTGTGCGAGCTTTACGGGAGCGCGTACTTTTCACACAAAAGCCCATTTTACACGGGCCCTTTTAGAGGGCGTTGGGTACTCCATGCGGGACAGTTACGATGAACTTGTGAGCCAGGGAGTAAAGATTAAAAAGGCCAATATTATAGGCGGCGGGGCAAAGTCTCCGCTATGGCGGCAGATACTTTCGGATATGCTGGGGCTTGAGTTTGTAATGACGAAAAACAGCGATTCATCCCTGGGAGCCGCAATGCTTGCCGGAGTCGGCATAGGGATTTTTGGCTCATACGAAGAAAGCGTAAAGAAATGCGTCAAATATGATGAGACTGTTCATGTTGTTCCCAGTCCGGAAGCGGCTGCCGTCTATAAGAAAGGTTTCAGTGTCTACAAGGAAATTCACGATGCTATGGCGCCTGTATATGCGAGAATGAGGGCAGGCGGGTAAGCGAACAGCACAGAAAATAAACAGCGGCTATCACTGTTTATAAAATATGAGGAGGAAACTATGATAAAAAAAGGGTTGTGGCTTTTAATCGTTGGCATGTATACGGCGGGAGCCGCCTTTGCGGGCGGTGGAGGCGAATCTTCCGCGTCGGCGGGAGGAACCTCCAAGGTGTATGAGTTCAATTTTGGGCACATTCAAAACCCCGGTCACGACTTGTACATCGCCATCGAGAAGTTCGCCAAAATGATGAATGAGCAGTCTAAAGGCACAGTGAAAATAACTGTGTACCCCAGCAGTCAACTTGGAACCGAAAGAGAAATGATTGAACAATGTCTTATGGGTACCCTTGACATTGCTCACAGCGACCCTGCGGGCTGGTCTACCGGCCTTGAATTGCCCGAACTTGCTGTTTTTGGGCTGCCGTTTATGTATGACTCCCTTGAAGTGCAGAAAAGAATTATTGATGAAGTTGTTCTTTCCGAATTTCAGAAACGCCTTGTTCCCAAAGGAATTCATCCTTTTCTTATTTATTCGAATGGAATCCGGCATTCTATTCTGAAGAATAAGCCCATTAATACGATGGCCGACCTCCGCGGACTCAAAATGCGCTGTCCTGAGAATCCTCTGTTCGTAAATACATGGCGGTCGCTGGGGTGCAATTCTACTACAATGCCCTGGAGTGAGGTGTACACCGGTCTTTCGCAGGGGGTAGTTGATGCTGCGGAAGCCGATGCTGTAGGAATTGTAAACACTAACCTGCATGAAATCGGCAAGTATTACTCACGTACAGCCCACATGGGAGGCCTGTTCATTATTTCAATGAATGAAAAAAATGGCAGTCGCTTCCTCAGGATGTGCAGCAGCTTTTTTTGAAAGTTGCTGCAGAGAGTTCCGCCGACCAGATTGCCAACAGAAGAATATCTGATGACACCGCAGAAAAGGCCATCGCTGCGAAGGGCGTTGTAATCAATGATGTGTCGTCCGGGGAACGCGCAAAAATGCGGGATGCTGTAAAACCCATGTACGATGAGTATGCCACTAAGTATGGCATGGCAGACATGATAAAACGTCTCCTTGCGATATCTTCCAGATAAGTTCAAGGGGGAAACCTGAGGTTTTGGGAACAGGTGGCCAACGCCGGTTCCCAAGCTTGAACCGGGGGTAAAGGGTTTATTTATGATTAAGTTTGTAAAAATTGACAGGGCTATTGAGAATATACAAAGCATTGTGTGTTTTATTTTTTTTGCGGCAATGGTTATTCTTGGCGCGATGCAGGTGTTTGGGCGTTATGTTCTCAATATAGCTCCTCCGTGGGCCGAGGAACTGATTCGCTTTAGCTGTATTTGGATGGTTATGATAGGCTCTGGCCTCACCATACGAGTTGACGGTCATGTATCGGTTGATATTCTTCTTGGTTTTATAAAAAACAACAGACCGCGTTTTTATTTGTATGTAATTTCGAGGTTGGCTGCTGTTATTTTCCTGCTCTTGTTTTTTCCGGCATCTATTGAGCTTATTATGAACTCAACATTATCCCGGGCCGCGTCCTTGCCCTTGCCCTACACGTATGTATACCTTGCGGTTCCTGTTGGTATCGTGAGTATGCTGCTGTCGTATGTAAGCGCTATACCGCGAATTTCTACGCGGTACAAACGGGGGGAGGTATAACGATGCTGCCTATAGCTGTTTCAACTTTGCTTATTTTTCTTGTACTGGGTGTACCTGTAAGTTTTGCCATAGGACTTTCGGGAGTTTTGGCTCTGCTCCTTGGCAGTGATGTTCCTGCGTTTATGGCTGTGCAGCAGATGATTCGCGGGATGAACTCTTTCCCCATGATGGCAGGGCCTTTTTTTATTCTGGCTGGTGAGATTCTGGGAGGCGCCAGGCTCTCTGACAGGATTTTGAATTTCAGCCGTTCGGTAGTTTCATGGACAAAAGGCGGATACGGTTTTGTGTGCGTTGTCGCAAATATGATATTTGCGGGCATTTCAGGTTCTGGTGCGGCTTCAATGAGCGCTGTCGGCTCTCTTACGGCGCCCGAGCTTGAAAGAGCCGGATACGAAAAATCTTTCATCGCTGCCCTGATTGCCGGTTCAGGCTCCCTGGGTCCTATTATTCCTCCCAGTGTAAATATGATTGTGTACGGCTCTCTTACGGCGTTTTCTGTGGGCAAGCTGTTTCTTGGCGGTCTCGTGCCGGGAATTCTGATTGGGCTTCTTTTAATGGTGCTTTGCTATATTTACGCCGACAGGAAAGGTATAGATAACAGCCAGGGCAAACTCGATATAAAAGACATATGGGAAAAATTCACCAAAGCGTTTATTGCTTTGATTACGCCCCGTCTCATTGTGGGGGGCGTAATTGCAGGGATTTTTACCGCTACCGAAGCAGGTGTTGTTGCCTGTGTTTACGGATTGGTGTGCGGATTTGTGTTTTACCGCAGTCTTCATATACGAGACCTTCTTCCTCTCTTCAAGAAGGCGACTGCGTCTTCGGCTATGCTGCTTATGCTTATGGGAATTTCAAACATTTACTCCTATATTTTTGCGCGTGAAAACGTTGGTGCGCTTATCAGCAATTTTCTTCTTTCAATATCAAATAATCCAACAGTGATAGTCGCAATTATTATAGGAGTTATGCTCGTTATAGGCTGTTTTATGGAAACAGTTGCGGCAATGGTTGTTATTCTGCCTGTTATTTATCCTATTGTACTCAAGCTGGGGGTAGACCCGCTTATGTTCGGTGTTTTGTTTTCAATTTCGACTGTAGTGGGAGGGCTTACGCCGCCTGTGGGTTTGTATCTTTTTCTCTCGATGAGTATAACGAAGGCGCCTTTTGGACAGGCTGTCCGGTACATATATCCCGTTGTGGGTATAGTGCTTTTTGTTATGGTTTTTATGCTGTTTTTCCCGGCAGTTGCGACTTTCTTGCCTAATCTGCTTATGGAGTAAAAGAAATAAGGAGGATTGATTTTATGATGCCAACTACAACTCGCGCCTTCGGCGCTCCCATGACCTATATTCAGGGCCCGGGCGAATTTAACAATCTCGAAGCCTACTCCAGGGCTTTCAGCGGCAAGGTGTTTTTTCTTATCGATAATTTTTTGTTTCCGGATTTTAGCCGACGCGTAGAAGAGATTTACAAAGATACGGAATCTTCCTGTGTGTGCGAACAGTGCCGGGGGGAATGTTCCCGGAGCGAGATTTTCCGCGTTGCGGAACTCATAAAAAAGAGCGGGGCAGGACTTGTTGTGGGAGTCGGCGGCGGCAAAACCATCGATGTTGCAAAAATGGCCGCGAACGAACTTTCTCTTCCGTATTTCATCACTCCCACTTCGGCGTCAACGGATGCTCCTGTAAGCTGTATAGCCGTTATCTATACCGACAGCGGCGAACACGCGGGAGTAGCGTCTCTTAAGCGCGCTGCGGAAATCGTTTTAATGGATTCCGAGATTATTGCGAAGGCTCCCCTCAGGCTGTTCCGTGCCGGTATGGCCGATGCCCTTGCCACATGGTTTGAAGCGCAGACGCGGGAGAGGTCGGATACTCCCAATAACATAGGCAAAGGCTACCGCCGCTGCAAGGCGGGTATGGCTATTGCCAAGCTGTCGTTTGAACTCTTGATGGAAGACGGGCTTAAGGCGCTTCAGGCTTTGGAGAACGGAGTTATCACCGAAGCGGTGGAAAATATAATTGAAACAAACACTCTTTTAAGCGGCCTGGGTTTTCAGAATACGGGCTGCTCTGTTGCTCACGCCATTCACGCAGGCCTTGCAGAACTGCCGCAGACGCACAGTTATATGCACGGGGAGAAAGTCGCTTTCGGCATTGTGTGCGGTTTTATTTTTGAGAATATGCCAAAGGAAATTGTTGACACTGTGATGCGGTTTATGACGGCGGCGGGTCTGCCCGTTACGCTTAAAGACCTCAACGTTGAGCCAACCCGGGAGAATGCTTTCAAGATTGCCGATAAGGTTGTAAACCGTAATAAGACCATTTATGCTGAACCCTTGGTAATCACGGTGGATACTGTACTTGCCGCCGTTCTTGCCGCCAATGCCCTTGGCGAGGCATACCAAAAAGGAAAAGCGTAAAACGTGAGGCAAGCGTACAGGTGAGAATTGTGGTATTTCTCAAGCAGGTTCCCAAACAGGGTGAGGCGGAGATGCAGGACGATTTTACCCTTGACCGCTCCCGGGGCGGGAGGCTTCTCAACCCTGCCGATAAGAGCGCCCTCCTTATGGCCAGCTCTTTGCGAAAGCGTTTGGGTGGGGAAATCCTTTGCCTGAGTATGGGGCCGCCTTCCGCCGAAGAGGTTCTCCGTGAAGCGGCTATGGACGGCGCAGACCAACTCTACCTTATATCCGATACCCTTTACGCAGGTTCGGATACGCTTGCAACTTCACGGGTTCTCGCAGCGGCGCTTGAATATCTTGGAAAGCCGGAACTGGTACTCTGTGGGCGCCGCGCTGTTGACGGAGAAACGGGGCAGGTGGGGCCTGAGACATCTGTGCGGCTGGGCTATTCCTGCGTTACCAATGTTATTTCCGTAGAGGAAAGCGGAAAAACTGTCCGGGTAGAACGTCTTCTTGAAACGAAAATACAGACTTTAAGCGTTGTTCTGCCTGCTGTAATATGCGTTTGCGAAACAAATACTTTAAGCCAGCTTCCCGGCATAGAAACCCTGCGCCGCGCTGCGGCCATGCACGTTGAAACGCTCACCAATGCAGAGCTAAGAATTCCTAATGAAAAATGCGGAAGTGCGGGTTCACCCACGAAGGTTCTGGAGATTCACCGTAGGGCGTTTGAAAAACGCAAAGCGCGGTATGTGTTTGACACAGGGGATGCTCTTGAACTGATTCTTCCTGTTCTCGGAAAGTTTATCGTATGATATTGGCAAAGCCTGAGTTTTGGGCCTGCGTTTCGCCGGATTATGATGAGTCTCTTGCGCTCCTTTCGCGGCTTCGCGTGATGGCAGCTTCTGTAGGCGCTTGTGTCGCCGCCGTGGCTTTTCCCCAAGACGCCCACAAGCCGGAAGTTTTTCAGGCTGGCGCGGAGAAAGTTTACTGCATAAAGGAGGCGGAAGATGAGAGGAGCCTTGCTGTTCAGCTTGTAGCTCTATGCCGGGAATTGCGCCCTCAGATTGTACTTTTTCCTGCTACGGTGGTGATGCGCGCCGCCGCAGCTCTTGCTGCTGCAATGCTGGACTGTGGACTCTGCGCCGACTGTACCGGGATATTATTGCGGGAAGACGGTGTACTTATCCAGAGAAGACCCGCTTTCGGCGAAAGTCTTGTGGCGGACATCGTGAGCGAAAACTCCCGGCCACAGATGGCTACGGTACGCCCTGGCGTTTATGCGCCTGTGTTTGTTCCCGCCTCGTCCGGAGAAATTATTCCGTCAAAGGAGTTTGCGGAGAGCGAAACAAAACTTATACATATTCTTGCGGAAACTGGTCTTGACCAGAATCCTCTCAGTGATGCACGGCTTATCGTGGCAGGCGGAAAAGGCATAGGCCCCCGGGGTTTTGAAAAACTGCACAAACTTGCCCGCCTTACGGGCGCATCCGTGGGTGCGAGCCGGGGGGCGGTAAACACGGGGTACGCTCCCTATCTCCAGCAGGTGGGGCTTACCGGAGTAACTGTGCGGCCTGAGGTTTACTTTGCTTTTGGAATTTCGGGCGCTGTACAGCATATTGCCGGGATGTCGAACTCAGGGTATGTCGCCGCCGTTAATACCGATAAGAATGCGCCTATCTTTGAGTATGCGGATACTGCCATTGTCTCGCCGTGGGAGAAGGTCGTGGATGCGCTGCTTCTGCGGTTTGGAGAGAATGTGAGCCCTCTCGCCGGGGGTTTTCGGGGACGGAGCCCCCGTCCGCGCAAGGGATAGAAGCGGAAATCCCGCAGAAAAGCCGAAGGCTTTTTGAGGAATTGGAGCGGATAGCCCGGTTTTTTGCCGCACAGCGGCAAAAAATGCGCCCTAAAAGTTTATATGCGCTGGCCCTCCTGAAATTCTCTTCCACGCATTGACTTTTAGCCCCAAACCAGTATAATTACCCATTCGGTATTATGGAAAACGTCTCATTACGCGATACAGATACGAATGTACTATCCCCGGTGTATGACCTGCTCGCCCGCCAGGACTTTGAAGGCGCGATTGGCAGAATGGAAGACGCTCTGGGCGCCAACTTCGACAACGTTGAAGTTACCTCGGCCCTGAAGTGCGCCAAATTCTGGCAGGACAGGTTCCGAATGCTGGAAAAATACCCCAGCGAGTACGAAAAAGCCGAATATCTCATGGGCCAATGGAACACCTTTCCGGCGTTTACATCCCGCATGGATTTGCCCGACCGCTGCGCCTGTGTGTTCAAAAATCTGGTTTTCCACGCGGCATTGGCCCTGTACGAATCGCTGGTAGACGCAACGCCCACAGCCGTCAAGGACGCCGATATACTTTTGCGCGTCGGGAGGTGCTACAAAGCCCTGGGCGAATACGACAAAGCCTTGAGGAGCCTGGACGCCGCGAATCAAGTCAAAAAGGAAAACGCCGAAATTCTCGCAGAGCTTGCGGACTCGTACGCCTTGGTCAACGAAATGCAGCTTTCTAAAGCCTATTTCCGCGAAGCCTTTTTTATCAACCCCCAGGCCGTAAACCTTGAACGCATAGAATCCGCGATGATATGCCGCCTTGCGGACAAACTCAAAAGCATGGGGCTCTCAGGCCCCGGCATACCCGAATGGATTCCCGTGTACGGAGTTCTCTACAACGTACTCAACGTAAAAAGAGAGTTAAGGTCAATCGAGTACGGAAAACTCAGGCAGTCGATTTACTCGCTGGAAGTAGAAATCCGCGAAGCGCCGGCAAAAAAAGAAATTCTTCTTCCGCGGCTTCTAACCAGATACTTTTGGCTCATTGACCACTACCGCCTCACAAAGAGCGCGAGGGAGAAAATTGACGAAGTTATGCTGAAAATCAAGGAACTCAGCCCGGCCATTTACGAAGAATATACGCAGTAAAAAGCAAGTTTGAAAAAAAGACAGTACCAAACATAAAGCAGAAGAAGCAGGAGAAAACCATGGCAGAAACGGAAACCGAAACGACAAACGAAAACACCGAAAGAATCGTAAAAAAAGTACAGGAACTTCTCAACGAAGAAAAATGGACGCGGGCAGCCTTAAACAGTTACAGCATTCATAATTTTCAGGAACTCGACAAAACCCTTGAAGAGATTTTCCGCGAATCCTCACAGGAAAAAGTAAGGGAGGTTTGCGAAGAGCATCTTCACCATACGAAGAACAGCATCATCGCCCTGTATATTTCAGGAATTGTTTCCTTAAGCCAGCAGCTTGTGGACGACTCGCACCTTGTTACGCTTATCAGCATTTTTGTTGACAACCACAAGTGGGGCATCGTTGAGTTTCTTTCTTTAAGAATCCTCGAGTTCGGCGAAAACAAATTTGCCTTAAGAACGCTCGCGGACACCTACAACACCGAAAACGAAGGCGGCAAACTCTACGATGTGTGGGAAC
The DNA here is from genome assembly GCA_031280945.1 of Spirochaetales bacterium. Classification (GTDB taxonomy): domain Bacteria; phylum Spirochaetota; class Spirochaetia; order DTKZ01; family DTKZ01; genus JAISAF01. Next base: position 2,504 of record JAITGB010000024.1, on the reverse strand, counting down.
GCCTTATCCGCGTTGATTACGAAGAAGCCGACATCGTAAAAAGTTTAGCCGACCGCAAAGAAGCCCAGGGCCAGAAGGAAGAAGCTGTTGACTACTACAAAAAAGCCCTGCACCGCTTTATCAACAAAAAAGTTTTTACGAGCATCAGGGAAATTTGGCACAAACTCATAGGTTACTGCCCCGAGGAAACCGATTTCTTCTATCACGCGGAGAGAAAAGTCGCCAAAACCATCAGCGAAGAGCGCGCCGTTCAGCTTCTGGAAGACCTCTACCCCCACTACAAAAAAGAAAAAAACTGGGACACCGCAATCTCCATCCTAAAGCGTATTCTCGAATATGATGCGAAAAGCCCCTGGGCCCGCAAGGAAATCATCGAGTGCTGCCGCCAGAAGTACGCCCGCCACAGCCAGCTCGAAGAGTACATACGGCTGTCAAACCTCACGCAGGGCTGGCGGAGCATTCATGAAGCCCTCGCCGATTTTGAAAAACACATATCCTTTGATGACGGAAACTTCGTCTACCACCGCGAATGGGGCGTAGGACAAATCAAAAGCATCAAGGACGACGTGATAGAAATAGATTTTGTCAAAAAAAGGCGGCACAAAATGTCGCTCAAAATGGCCGTAAGCGCCCTGCAAATTCTGGGAAAACAGCACATTTGGGTCTTAAAAAGCGGTATGAACAAGGAAAAACTGCACGCAAAAGTAAAAAGCGATATTCCCTGGGCGCTTAAAACCGTGATTAAAAGCCTCGACAACGCCGCGGACATGAAAAAAATCAAAGCGGAGCTTGTTCCTTCCGTTCTTTCGGCGGGAGAGTGGTCCAGCTGGAGTACCGCGGCGCGGCGGATTCTCAAAGAAGACAACAACTTCGGAAGCCTCCCCGACAAGGCAGACTATTTTGAAGTGCGCAGCCAGCCGGTTTCCCTGGAAGAGAAAACCCTAAACCGCTTTAAGGCGGAGAAGGGTTTTTTCGAAAGAGTGGAAATTATCGAAGACTACGCCTTTAACATGAAGAACATCGAAGAGAACGCCGAGTCCTTCGGGGAAATGCTTGAATACTTTTCAGGCTTCATGCGCAGCTACACGAGCGTGAGCGAATACGTTGTTTCAAGTTTTCTCCTCGTGCGGAAAATTGTCGCAAAATATCCGTACCTGAATCCCGGAATTGCGATGAATTTCAAACCCCTATTTGCGCAAATCAGCAGCATGGAAGATATTTTCCAGAAAATAACAAACGCGGACATAAAAAAAGAGCTTCTCGCGCAAATCCGCAAGGATTGCCTTGACTGGCAGGCGCTGTACGTTAAACTCTTTCCGCATATTCTTTCGCGCCATGTTCTTGATGAGCTTATTGTTGTAAACGGAGAGAATTCACTTAAAGACTTTTTTCTCCGCGTCATAAACTCATACAGGGAAAACCGCGAAACCTTTGTGTGGCTTACGCGGAATTTCTGGACCCCCGAATGGTACGAAAAGCTGGGCGTCAAGTACGAAAAAATTCTTATCGCCATGATACACCTTCTTGACATTACAAGCCGCGAAATCGAAAACAGGCGGGATGCCGGAACAAACCGCAAACTCAACAGGCAGGCGTACGTATACCTCTTTGACGAAAAACGTCTTGAAGGCTTTATCACGAAAGAGGACAAGGAAGCTGTGAGCCGCGTCTATACGCTCCTGTGGGACCTTGCGAGCCTTGACGATGCCCTGAAACTCAACCTCAGGCCCCTCATACAGGAGCGTTTTGAGGACTTCAAATTCCCCGGTAAGGGTGAAACTCCTGTTGTGGCAAGCCGGGGCTTTTACGTTGCATCTTCAAGCTACGAGCAGAAGAAGAAAGCCCTGCAGCAGCTTATCGAAGTTGATATTCCCGCGAACTCAAAGGAAATCGGCGAAGCCATTGCCCTGGGCGACCTCCGCGAAAACGCGGAGTATAAAGCGGCAAAGGAAAAGCAGGAACTCTACAACTCTCAGGTGGGAAAACTCACCGAAGACCTTGAAAAAGCGCAGATAATTTACGCGAAGGACGTGGACGCATCGAAAATCAGCTTCGGTACGAAAACGGTGCTTTATAACACAAACGAAAACACCCGCGAAGAATACACCATACTCGGCCCCTGGGAATCCGACCCCGCGAGGCAGATTATCTCCTATCTCTCTCCCCTGGGCAACGAGCTTTTGAATCATACAACCGGAGAAGAGCTTGCCTTTGTTATCAACGAACATGCGTACAACTACAGGGTGGAAGATATCAGGGTTGCGGAGTATCAGTAGCTAAAGGTTTGGGAGGGGCGCCTCCCAAAATTACATTTCTTCAAGGGCCGACAGGGCGTTACGCCGGAGCTGCGGGTGGCGGCCCTCCCCGCTTAACTCTTTTATTCTCTCCTTCATGCCGGAAACGCGGTTTTTCTGGATTCCCCGCACTCCGTAAATCTGGATAATAAACGAGGGGTGGTCGAGCATCCTTTCATACAGGCTGCCGAAACCGGAATACTCTTTTTG
>JAITGB010000020.1 GCA_031280945.1 Spirochaetales bacterium | reverse complement strand
CCATAGCCGGCCCCTTACCGGGAATTATTGTTACTTTTTTTGAAATTAGCTAAAGCCGCTATAACGATAGGAGCAATACCGCCAATAGCGGCGGTTATGGCTGCGCCCTCAACGCCCCGTATGGCAAGAAAAACAGCGCTCCCAAAACCTATACAGCTTATTACAAAAGAAGCTGCCTGACCGATAACAGGGACAATCAGATTTACCAGTGAAAATCTGTTTTTCGTCGTGACATCGGCGTTGTTGTTCGCCTCTGTCATTTTCATAATCCGTTCAGGGAATGACGAATCAATGCGTCCAAAAGCCTGTAGGTCTTCCGGGCTTGGAATAGGCCCGGAGTAGACTTCATGGCTTTCAACCGTGCGTATGATTGCCGGGCGGTTATTTTGCGGTTCTGGGAGTGAGTTGTCCATTGAATTGTCTCATGGCGGCCCGCATTTGACTGCCTGTCTGCGCGAAAGAAGCGGCCACCCCCTCCCACGGAGAGCGCCGCGGCAGAGTAGAGCAATCAGGGACAGAGGGAAACAGATTGATACTTCCCATACCCGTAAAAAAAGCATTGGTTATCTGATTCATGAAGTAAATATACGAGGAATTAGTGGATTTTTCAAGTCCTTTTTTCCCCTCGCGTTTACACACTACCGGCTTTTGGGTATGATGCGGGTATGATTTTTCGTGTCCGGGTGGTGTGCGCGGCGGCCCTTTTTGCGGGGCTTGTGTGGGGCTGCGAGTCGAAAGGATTTGAAACTTTGTCGCGCGAGGAGCTTTTTTTTATCCGCATCGGCAAAATGGAAGATGAGATTGACCTTTTTCAGTTTGCGGAAACAGCTTCCTCCCAAAAGACATCTCTCTTTGTACGCGACGGGAATTTTTACGTGTCCTCCGGTTCTTCGGGAAAGGTCATGGAGTTTACTTCGCATGGCGATATTCTCAGTATGTACTATAATCCCGACAAAAATCCCCGGCCTGTTATGCTGCAGGATGCTTCGGCGGGGGAGGGCGCGGCGAACAGGAAGGCTTACCCCTACAGTTTTGTACAGCTTGGAGAGGTTGCCGTGTCCGCGGGCAGAATGGTTTATATCGAGGACAGGCTGCCGGACGAAAGGGCTGTTGAGGACGAGGAGCTTGGGGTCAAACTGAATAAAATCGTCCTGCGTTTCAGGAATGGCGAGTATCAGGGGTATTTGGGACAGGAGGGTATGGGGGGGCTTCCTTTTCCGTACATTCAATCTGTTCACGTAACGGAGGCTGATGAGGTTGTTGTCGTGTGCCGGACTTTGCGGGACTGGAGGGCTTTCTGGTTTTCGGCTTCAGGCGAGAGGCTTGATATGATTACGATTGCCCTTGACGGGCTTCCTTTTCCCGAGGGTGAGGGGTATTTTGCCAACATTGAGACTATTTTTCCCGCGCGAGGGGAGAGGGTTTTGTTCGTCAAGGTTGATTACTACCGCGAGGGACGGGACGGGGTAACAGGTGTCAAGTCGGGTATTGAGGATGCCGTGTCCCGCATTTACCGGCTTAACGCGGCTTCCTCATCATTTGAAGGTTTTACGGATGTTCCCCAGAATGTACGGCGCGAGAGGGGAACGGATGTTTTTGAGATGCAGAATATGCGCTATTCATACGAGTTTATCGGCGTTGATACAGAGGGGAACTTTTTTCTGAAAAGCAGGGAGGAGGGCAATGTTCACCAGCTTCTTGTTCTTGCGAAAACAGGGCAGGCTGTGTGGCGGCGCAATCTGTCGGTTGAGGATTCTCAGCTCCTTTTTTCGGTTTTTACTGTTTCGCAGGAGGGGATTCTTGCGGGGCTTTTGGCTTCGGAGACAGGGGCCCGGGCTGTCTGGTGGCGGAGCGATACTCTGCGGGGTGGTTTGTGAAGAGGCGCACAGCCATGACAACGATGCTTCTTGACTGCGCGGCTATGGCCTGTGTGGACAGGGCGGCCCAGGAGGTCTACGGGCTGCCTGCGGGTATTCTCATGGAAAACGCCGCGCGTTCGGCGGCGGAGTTCATTATAAAAGAGCTTTTTCCCGAAGGGGAGAGCGGTTCTGTTCTTGTGGCCGCGGGCAAGGGGAACAACGGAGGAGATGCTCTTGCGGCGGCGCGTCATCTTTATAATGCGGGTTTTGTGAATATTCAGGTTCTTCTTTTGCGGAAAGATTTGGGGGAGCTTCCGGCTCTTCACCTTGAGGTTCTCAGGCGGCTTGGGGTTCCTGTGTTTTTTTATTCCGATGATGAAGAGAAGGCGAAAGCTTTACTATCTTCTTCGGCCTGGATTCTTGACGGGCTTTTCGGTATTGGTTTGTCGGGTCCTCTTGCGGGAGAGGCTGCGCGGTGTGTTGATGCAATAAATACTTCTCCGGCACGGGTTATTTCGTTTGATGTTCCTTCGGGTTTGGGGGATGGTTTTCGTTTGGGTTTTCCTGTTGTGCGGGCGGATGTTACCGTTACTTTTGAGGCTGCGAAGCTGTGTTTGTACCTGCCCCTGGGCCGCCTCGCCGCGGGGAGGGTTGTTACGCTTTCGGCGGGGTTTCCGGCGGAGGCTTTTCCGGGGGAGTTTATGTACGGGCTTTTAGGCGGCGAGGCGGTGTTACGGGAGCTTCTTCCCCGGCCCCGCGCTGCCGATTATAAAAACACGAGGGGTCATCTTGCGGTGTTCGCGGGGCATCCGGGTACGGGGGGCGCCGCCCTTCTTGCGGGTGAGGCTGCCCTGCGAAGCGGGGCTGGTCTTGTGAGTGTGTTCGCGGATGAGGATGTCTATGCTGTTTTGGCTTGCGGGCGGCGCTCTCTTATGGTAAAGCCTGTTTCTGCGGACATGGAGCCTGCTCTTTGGGAGGGCGGTTCTTTTAGGGCTGTTCTTGCGGGGCCGGGGTGGGGGAGGCTTTCTTCGCGGAGGGCCTGGCTTGGGCGTTTTCTGTCTTTGGGAAAAGGCGGCGTTTTGGATGCGGACGCTCTCTACGTATATGCGGGGGCTTACGCTGAAGGGGTTTTGCCTGCGGAGCTTTCGGGCTGGGTTCTTACGCCTCACGCGGGGGAGTTTTCGGTTTTATGCGGACACGCAAAAGAGGAGTTTTTGGCGAATCCTTTGCCCTTTATGAAAGAGTTTTGCCGTCTCCACGGGTGCGTTGTGGTTTTGAAGGGTCATGTTACGATTATTCATGATGGGGAGCGGGCTGTTTTTTATGACGGGATGAATCCTGCTTTGGGTACGGCGGGTTCGGGCGATGTTCTTGCGGGAATCATTGCGGGGCTTATGTGCCGGGGGCTTGGGCCCTGGGAGGCTGCTCTTGCGGGGGTTTCCCTGCACGGCGCCTGCGGGAGGCTAGCGCGGGAGGAGGCGGGGTTCTTCACGGCTGAGGAGCTTTTGCCCTATATTTCACGGGAGGCTTGGCGGAATGTTGAAGAGATATGACAATGAGATTTCTGGTCCGGGGATTCTTAATTTTCACTACGACAGGGAGGAGAGGCTTGCGAGGTCTCCCCGTGCGCGCGAATTTGAGTGCGCCCTCAATACTCCGCGGCCCCGGGGTTTTTTCAGGCGGGCTTTTGGCGGGAGACGGGGGAGTATGCTCGTCCTTGTTGATGTGGCTGTTTTGTGTTTGTTCTTTGTCATTTTGCGGGTTATTTCGCCTCCTGACGGGAGTTCCTGGGACGAGGGGGGCTTCCGGTTTCTCCTCAGCGCTTTTTCCCATGAGGGGAAGGCTTTTGTTTCCCTGCGCGTTACGAAGCAGTCGGGGGAGGTTTACAGGGGTCTTCTGCCGGAGGTTGTTTTTGAGGCTGAAGGGGAGAGTTCGGAGAATCTGATTGCGGCTCTTCCTTCGCGCAAGGGGGGGCTTGAGTTTACGCGTTCTATTCTGCCTTTGCCCCAGTCCCTGTCAGTTTCCTGTACGGTGAGTTTTAACGGAACGCGGCAGATTCTTTCGGCTTCAGTAAAGAGGGATTCGCCGCCTTAGGTCTTGCCTTGCCGCGCGCGAAGCGCGCGGGGTTGAGGCCGTGCCGCCGCATGGTTTTGCGGAGCAAAACCATGCGGGGTAATAGGCGCAAGGGGCTGGTCGCAAGTCCTTCGGACTTGCTGCTCGCCCATGCAGCCTGGATAGAAGCGGAACTCCCGGAGAAAAACGCCGGGAGGCGTTTTTTGAGGAATTGGAGCGGATAGCCCCCCTCAAAAACGCGATTAGGGCCACAACCACGCAGTGCCGGTATGACGCTCTTAGCCTGATTGTGCGTATAGCTAAAATCCGCGTTTTATCGGACTCGCATTTTTTGCCTTCGGCCAAAAATGCTCGAATGCGCCCAAATTCTTCTCTTCATTTTCTTTTCGCGGTTGACGAGGGCGGGGGGATTTCCGTATAGTTGGCCCATGAATTCTTTGGCAATTGAACTGAATGATATTTTGTCGGGTACGGCGGCAGGGCGGCTTCTTTCAGAGACGGGGCGGCGTTTGTTTTTTCCGCGCGGGATAATTGCGCAGTCCGCTGAGGCGGGGCGGCGCGCGGGGCGGTTTAACGCGACTGTGGGTATGTCCTACGAGAACGGGAGGCCGATGACTTTGCCTTCGCTTATGGGGCTTTTTCCGGGCTTTACCGCGCACGAGGCGGTTAATTACGCTCCTGTGGGCGGGGACCCGCAGCTGCGCGAGCTGTGGAAGGCGGAGATGCTCGTGAAGAATCCGGGGCTTTCGGGCCTTGAGTTTTCCTTGCCGCTTGTAACGCCGGGCCTGACGGCGGGTTTAAGTTTGACGGCGGAGCTTTTTGTAAATCCGGGGGATACGTTTATTATTCCTGATGCGTATTGGGATAACTACGAGCTTATTTTCCGCGAGGCGAAGGACGCGAACTTTGTAACGTTTCCTTTTTTTGACGAAGAGGGGCATATCAACTGCGCTGGTCTTAAAGAGGCGGTGATGAAAAACTCACGCGGCGGCAAGGCTGTTATTATGCTGAACTTTCCCAATAATCCTCTGGGGTATTCGCCTTCGAGCTTTGAGTCTACTTCTCTTGCGCGCTGCATTGCCGAGTGTGCGGACGCGGGGACGGATATTCTTGTTATTATCGATGACGCTTACTTTGGGCTTTTTTTTGATGAGAATGTTGCGAGGCAGTCTTTTTTTGCGTCTCTTGCGAATTTGCACGAGAGGGTGCTTGCGGTGAAGATTGACGGGGCGACAAAGGAGGATTTTGTCTGGGGTTTTCGTATTGCGTTTCTCACCTACGCTTCAAAGGGTTTATCTAAGGAGCACTACGCTGCTCTTGTAACAAAGACTACGGCCGCGATTCGTGTGTCTTTTTCGAGTTCTTCGCGCATTGCGCAGAGCGCTCTTGTTAAACTTATGACTAATCCTTCATACCCTGTGGAGAAGGAGGAGAAGCTCGCCATTTTGAAGAGGCGCTATCTCAAGGTAAAGGAGATTCTTTCTTCCCGCACGGCGGGGGCGGCTTTGCGTGAGCTGCCTTTTAATTCGGGCTATTTTATGAGTTTTCTCTGTGAAGGTATATCCGCGGAGGATTTACGCAAGCGGCTTCTTGACAAGGGGATTGGGACTATTGCGCTTCAGGACAGGATTTTGCGCATCGCGTATCAGAGTATAGACGAGGAGGGTCTTGCGGATATGTACGCGGCTCTTTTTGCTTCTGCGGACGAGCTTGCCGGGCGCTAAGGGGTTTTTGCGCGGGGGGGGGGGGGGGGCAGGGTTTCCGCATTTACTTTTTTGAAGTTTTATGGCGCATTTTTTACGGCCTGCGGCCGTAAAAAACCGGGCTATCCGCTCCAATCCAGCGGATTTTGCAAAGCAAAATCCGCAAGGATTTCCGCTTCTATCCCTTGCGCAGGGGGAGAAATTCGGCTTTGGGGGGAAATTTTCGCGGGAAGGCGAGGAGGGAGGCGGGGCTGTCGCAGGTAAAGCGCATAAAAATTGTTTCGCGGGGGAAGATTTCAAAGGCGCGGAGTATGTAGGCGCGGTGCCGTTCGGCTGCGGGAAGGGTGATTTCTCCTGCGAGGAATTCTTCGTACAGAGGTGTTCCTGAAAGTATGTGCAGGTTGTGGATTTTAAGGCCGTCGGGTTTTAGAGCGGCGGTATAGTTTAGAGTTGAGATAATGTCTTCTTCGTTTTCCCCGGGAAGGCCGAAAATAAGGTGGACGGTAATTTTGATGCCTTTCTCCCTCAGGAGGAAAAACGCTTTTTCGAATTCCGCTCTTCCGTGTCCGCGCCTGATGCGGCGGAGCGTTTTTTCCTGTGCGGTCTGGAGGCCGAGTTCTACCCATACGTCCCTGTGGGGGGTTTTGTACTCCGCGATGAGGCGGGCTTTCCCCGCGTCAATGCAGTCCGGCCTCGTGGACACTATGAGTTCGCGGAAGTCTTCAAGCCCCAGGGCGTAATCGTACAGTTTTTTGAGCTTTTCCGCAGGCGCGTGGGTTCCTGAGTAGGCCTGAAAATACAAAAGAAAGTTTTCCGCTTTGTAGCGTTTCTTAAGGAAGGCTGCGCCCTGGGTAATTTGCCGTTTCAGGGAGGCAAAGAGGGAGGCTTCGCCGCCTTCAGTTTCTTCCGCTTCTTGTGCGGTATAGGGCGCGGCGGAGCCTGTGCTTGCGCAGAAGGTGCAGCCTCCTTCGCGCCTGTCTTTGCCCCTGTTGGGGCAGGAGAATCCCGCGTCAACCGAAATACGGTAGGTTTTTGCTCCGTAGCGGGACGCAAGATACGCGGAATAGGGTCTAAAAAGGGGGCCGGGGGGTAAGCTCACGGCCCTATGGTACTCTGTGTCCGCCGCCTTGACAACACGGCCCTTAGCCCCTACAGTGAGCGCGGCATGAAATTTCCGTTTCTTCTTGTACTTGCGGCGGCCTTATGCGGCTGCGGTGAGTCCTCGGGGCGCATTATTCTGTATACAAACCGGCAGGAAATCGCTGTATACGCGGAAACCTTTAACAGTATGCAGGACAGGCACAGGCTGGAAATCCACTACAGGGAGAACACGCCTTCAGCCCTGGATTTCAGCACGGAAGTCCCGGACCTTGTTATTATGGATAACCTTTCCGGGGAGACTTCCGCGAAAAGATTTGTTTCCCTTGACAGCCTCTTTGGAGGAAGCGGCATTGACCGCAGGGCTTTCTACGCTTCCCTCCTCCGTGCGGGCCAGCGTGAGAAAAAGCAAACCCTTATTCCTGTTTCCTTTAATCTGCCCGCCTTGATGTTTGACGCGCGTATTTCAGGGGACGAGGCTTCCCTTTTTATGATTAATCTTGAGAGCCTGGCGGAGAAGGCTGCGGCGGCAAACAGAAAAAACGATTCGGCCTATCTTTCCATGGGATTCGCTCCGCGCTGGAATTCTGATTTTCTCGTTCAGGCATCTCTTATGAGGGGGGCTGCTTTTAAGGAAAGCCCCGAAACTTTACTTGCATGGGACGGCGAGAGCCTTGATAAAACCCTTGAGTATTTTCTTTCGTGGAGCGAGAAATATAACGGCGGGGGGGCGGCGGAAATTACCTTCGCGGAGAAGTATTTGTACGACCCTCCCTACAGGCAGCTTGCTCTGGGGAGGATAAAATACGCCTACACAACGGCGGCGGATTTTTTTCTTGTTCCGGAAAGTTACAGGAATTTTCTCGACGTAAAGTGGCTCTCCCACGCGGGCAAAATTACCGCTACCGAGAGAATTCTTTTTGCGGGGATTCCTCAAGGAGCGGACAATGCGCGGGGGGCGGAGGCTTTTTTGCGCTGGTTCTTCTGTGTGCCTACCCAGAGCCTTCTTCTTGAGAAGTCCCGCGAAAAAATGCCGGGGGTATTTGGAATAGCTTCGGGTTTTTCGTCCCTGAAAGAGATTAACGAAAAACACCTTCCCCTCCGTGACTCCGCGCTGTCGGGTTTTGCGCCTCCTGAGGATGTTCTTGTTTTTCCCGCGCCTGTTCCGTACCTGTGGAACAGAATAAAAACCCAGGTTCTTGTTCCCTGGATGCAGAAAAGAATCTCCCCGGGCGGGCAGCACCCCGAAGACCTCGCGGCATTGTTTCAGGGCTGGCTTCAGTAGTTCTGCCGCCGGTCGGGAAGTATTCGGACGCATTTTTTGGGGCTGCGCCGCAAAAAACGGGCTTTGCGGAGCTTCGGTCTTTGCGCTGCGCGTAAATACACGCTTCCAGCGTCCTCTCCAATCCAGCCCCTTGCTCGCCAAAGGCCCCTGGCCCGGGCCGCCTCCGGCGGCAGGGATAGGCCCTTCTCCGCCTCATTCCGGCATATTTGGGCAGCACACAGCCCCATAAAACAACCTTGACAATGCCAAATTAACGATTTATCCTTTATAAAAAGGGTAGAAATGCGACAATTAAGAGTTTATATAGAAAATTCAGTAATCGGCGGATATTTTGACACGGTTTTTGAAGAAGCCGCACAAAAATTGTTTGAAAAATTCAGAAAGGGTGAATATCATGCAATTATTTCAACCCATACTTACGGCGAATTAAATAACGGCGCTCCAGAGAATGTAAAATCAAATTTGGAAACAATTTCTTACGAAAAATTTGACATAACGGAAGAAATGACGCATCTAACGCAAAAATATATGGACGAAAAAATTGTTAATGAACAATATAGAAGTGATGCGCTGCATATTGCGATTGCCACTGTCCTGAATGTGGACGTATTGGTTAGCTGGAATTTTAAGCATATAGTAAATCTAAATAAAATCAAATTATTCAATTCAGTCAATCTAAAAGAAGGCTACAATTTACTTGAAATAAGAACGCCAGGGGAGGTAATATAAAA
>JAITGB010000234.1 GCA_031280945.1 Spirochaetales bacterium | reverse complement strand
GCGGTAAGCTGTACGGGCGGGGAGGAGCTTCCCCTGCGCGTTGTGTACTGCGCAAGAACAGCCCTCCGGGCGCTTCTTCCGGTAAAAACTTTTGAGGCTGCCCGCACTTCCGATATGTACGAGGCCGCCAGAAGCTTTCCCTGGGAGGACTACATTACTCCCCAGGACAGTTTCGCTGTTGAGGCGAGCCTTTCTTCGGGCACTTTTACCAATTCCAACTACTGCGCCCTGACAGTCAAGGACGCTGTGGCTGACCGTTTTCAGGACAAATTCGGCTCCCGGCCCAACGTTAATTCGCGGGAGCCTTCCCTTCTTATAAACCTTTTTGTCAAGGGTACGGCCTGTACTCTTTCCCTTGATGTGTCGGGGGGGTCTCTTCACAGGAGGGGCTACAGACTGGAAAAAACCGAGGCGCCCTTAAATGAGGTTCTCGCGGCGGGGATTCTTCTTCTCTCCGGCTGGGACGGGAGTATTCCTCTTTACGACCCTATGTGCGGTTCGGGTACTTTTCTTGCGGAGGCGGGCCTTATGGCATCGGATACTCCTGCGGGCTTTTTACGCACGCAAGCTCCCTCCGCGGGCTGGAAAACCTGGAAGCCGGAACTCTGGAAAAAAGTAACCGGCGAGGCTCTCTCCCGCCGCAAGGCTCTGGCTGTCCGCATTTGGGGCGCGGATTCTTCGCCTCAGGCTCTCGATACGTGCAGGTCAAACCTTGCGCGGGCGGGTCTTGAAAAAGATGTTTCCCTTACCCGCGCTGTTTTTGAGGACGCGAGCCCTCCTTCCGAAAAGGGGGTTCTTGTTATGAATCCGCCCTACGGGAAGCGTCTTGCGCCGGAGACTTCGGGTGAAATCGCGGAGCTCTACAAGCGGATTGGGGACACCTTAAAGCGTAAATACACGGGCTGGACGGCCTGGATTTTCAGCGCGAACAAGGATGCTTTGAAGCATATTGGTCTGCGCCCCTTTTGCCGGTTTCCTCTTAAAAACGGGCCTCTTGACTGCCGCCTTGCGGGGTTCCGGTTGTTTTAGGGGCGCAGGGGTTAAAGGTTCCTTGTCCGCATGAGCCTGTGGCTCATGCGGACAAGGACGGGCCGCGAAGCGGCCCGGGCCTTTGGCGCGCAAGGGTTTTGCGTTGATTTTTACGGTTCTCCGAACCGCAAGGTACGCAAAACCAATGGATAGAAGCGGAAAGCCCGGAGAAAATTGCCGGAGGGCAATTTTTGAGGACTTGGAGCGGATAGCCCCCCTCAAAAACGCGATTAGGGTTACAGCCACGTACCGCTGCTATGACGCACTTAGCCTGATTTTGCGTATTGCTAAAATCCGCGTTTTATCGGGCAAAGGGTTTTTTCGGGTCTGCCCGAAAAAATGCGCCCAAATTCAGAATTCCACAATCTACGCTGTTGATTCTTCGCCACGGGCCATGAGGAGTTTTCCTGTGCGTACTGTTTCCATGATTCCGTAGGGTTCGAATATTTTGCCCAGCGCGTCGAGTTTTTCGGTTTTGCCGGAGACCTGGAAGGTTACGCTTGTGTCGGAGAGGTCGACGACTTCGCAGGAGAATGCCTGGGCGATTTGCAGTATGTCGGTGCGCACCTCTGAGCGGCAGTGGAGTTTTATTATGGCCAGTTCCCTTTCTATGATGTCTTCGCCTGTGCGGTCGCGGGCGTGCAGGACGTCGACGAGTTTGTTGAGCTGGCGGAGGATTTGGTCGAGGGTTTGGGCATCGCCTGTTGCTACGATGTTCATCATGGAGAAGGCGGGGTCCTGCGAGGGGGAGACGACGAGGCTGTCTATGTTGTAGCCTCTTCGCGCAAAGACGAGGGCTATGCGGATTAAGACTCCGGGTTTGTTGCTGACAAAGAGGCTTATTGTGTGTTTGACTACGCTGTGCGTTTGCTCCATTATGTTCCTCCTGTGGGTTTTTCGATTTTGCCTGTGGGCATTTCGAGTATCATCTCGCCGAGTCCGGCTCCGGCGGGTATCATGGGAAATACGTTTGCGTGCTGTTCTACTTCGGCGTCTATGAGGCAGGGGCCGCCTGTGTATGCGAGGGCTTCGGTGAGGATTTTGCGCGTGTCGGCGCTCCTTTTTATGCGGTAGCCTTTGCAGCCGTAGCTTTCGGCGAGCTTGACAAAGTTGGGGTTTCCTTCGAGGTCAACGCCGGAGAGTCTGTTGTCGTAGAACATGGTCTGCCACTGTCTGACCATTCCGAGGTAGTTGTTGTTGATGAGGAGAATTTTTATGGGGAGCCTCTGGAGGCAGGCTGTGGCCAGTTCGCAGAGTGTCATTTGAAAGCCTCCGTCTCCGACTATGGCTATGACGGTTTTTTCGGGCTGGGCGAGCTGGGCTCCTATTGCCGCGGGCAGTCCATACCCCATTGTTCCGGCTCCGCCGGAGGAGAGCCATCTGCGGGGGTGGTCTACTTTGTAAAACTGGGCTGCCCACATTTGATGCTGGCCTACGTCTGTTGTTACGACGGCTTTGCCTTCCGAGAGGCGGTAGATTTCGTGTATGACGTGCTGGGCTTTGAGTTTGCCTTCCCTGCGGTAGCGCAGGGGGTAGGTTTTTTTGAGTTTGGCGATGTGGCGGAGCCAGTTTTGGGTTTCGCCTTTGCTGATAATGGCGGAGAGGTTTTCGAGGACTATTTTCGCGTCTCCGACTATGTTGCAGTGGGTTTTTATGACTTTGTTGATTTCCGAGGGGTCTATGTCTATGTGGATTTTTTTTGCTTTAACGCAGAACTTTGATGTGTCTCCGGTTATGCGGTCGTCCCAGCGGGCTCCGACTGCCATAACGAGGTCGCAGGTGTTGAGGGCCATGTTTGCGTAGGCGGTGCCGTGCATTCCGGGCATTCCGAGGGAGAGTTCGTGGGTTTCGGGAAAGCCTCCTTTTCCGAGGAGGGTTGTGGCTACGGGGATACGGAGTTTTTCGGCTATGTAGAGGAGCTGTTTTTCGGCTCCTGAGATGATGACTCCTTGTCCTGCTATGATGACGGGTTTTTCGGCGTGTTCGAGGAGGCTGGCGGCGTTCTGGATTTCTTCGGCTGCGCCTTCGCGGGGGATGGTGTACCCGGGGAGGTGATACTCTTCGGTGAGGTTTGCTTCGATGAGGGCTCCTGATACGTTTTTGGGTATGTCTACGAGGACGGGGCCGGGTCTTCCTGTGGCTGCGAGGTGGAAGGCTTCGTGGAGTATGCGGGGTATGTCCTGGGGGTCTTTTATGAGGTAGGAGTGTTTTACTACGGGGTAGGAGATGCCGGAGATGTCGGCTTCCTGAAAGGCGTCCATGCCGAGGTTTGCGGTAATTTGCTGTCCGCACAGTACAACGAGGGGTACTGAGTCCATGTACGCTGTAAAAAGTCCTGTAATGGTGTTGGTTGCTCCGGGGCCTGATGTTACGAGGGCTACGCCTGTTTTTCCTGATGCCCGGGCGTAGCCGTCCGCCATGTGTACGGCGCCCTGTTCGTGCCTGCACAGGACGAATTTCATGGGTGAATCTACAAGGGCGTCAAAAATCGGGATTACGTTGCCCCCGGGCAGGCCGAAAATGTATTCAACTTCCTGCTGCTGGATAACGTCTATGATAATTTCGGCTCCGGTTCGTTTAATTGAAGTCATGTGTCCTCCACGGCTGAATTGTTTGGGGAGAATAAACTGTTTTTTGAATAA
>JAITGB010000183.1 GCA_031280945.1 Spirochaetales bacterium | reverse complement strand
GTGGGGATTATTTTTTTCAACTCCATGGTGATAACTGTGTGCCTGCGCGAAAACGAGATTATCAGCGATATGCTTTCCGGCAGGGGCAGGCGTTTTTCAACGGCGGACTGTAAGACTTTTCTTCTTGCGTTTTTCTCCCGCGTTTCGTTTTACTTTCTGCGCCACCTCAAGGATATAAACCGCAGGACTGCTCTTGCGGAGAGGGAGCTTCAAAAATCCGTAAAAAACACAGAGCTTATTCATCTTTTAACGCTGGAAAAATCCCTTGTGTTTTTTACGACTTCGCTCAAATCGAATGAGTTTCTCATAGACAGAATCTGCAAGTCCAACATTCTGCGCCTCTCAGGAGATGAAGCGGACCTTCTCGATGATGTTGTTACGGAAAACCGTCAGGCAATAGAGATGGCGAACATCTACAGTAATATTTTGAGCGGTATGATGGACGCTTTCGCTTCGGTTATTTCCAATAATCTCAATGTGGTGATGAAGCACCTGACTTCAATTTCCCTCATTCTGATGCTGCCCACCCTCATCGCCAGCATCTACGGCATGAACGTGGCCCTGCCTTTTCAGGACAGCCCTTTTGCTTTTTTGGCGACCCTGGGCGTGTCGGCGGTTTTTGCCTCCGTGAGCATCCTCATTTTCTGGCGCAAACAGTATTTTTAGGCTTGAGCGGGGGGCGGGAACCTGCGGAAGGAGCGGAAGTGCGCATAAGAGTTCTCTCTACGCGCCGCTCTCCACGCCTCATTAAGCCGGAGCTTTAACAAAGCGTGGAGATGCGCGAGGGTTTTTCCTACTTCACTTCTTCAAACGCGAATTTCAGGTCGTCGATAATGTCGTCAATGTGTTCGGTTCCGATGGACAGGCGCACGGTGTTGGGTTTGATTCCCGATTCAAGAAGTTCGCTCTCGCTCATCTGAGAGTGAGTAGTCGAAGCGGGGTGAATAACGAGGGACTTTACATCGGCGACATTTGCGAGGAGGGAGAAAAGCTCAAGCCTTTCGGTAAACGCTTTTGCTTTTTCCGCGTTGCCTTTAATTTCAAACGTAAAAATTGAGGCAGCCCCACGGGGAAAATACCGCTCGTAGAGTTTGTTATCGCGGTGTCCTTTCAGCGAGGGGTGATTTACTTTTTCCACCTGGGGGTGCTGTGAGAGAAACTCAATAACTTTTAGAGCGTTGGAAACGTGGCGTTCCACGCGCAGGGAGAGGGTTTCAAGCCCCTGTAAAAAGAGAAAGGCGTTAAAGGGCGAAAGGGCCGCTCCCGTGTCGCGCAGGAGAGTTGTCCGCGCCTTGATGATGTAGGCAAGATTTTTTACGGCATCGGTAAACACGACGCCGTGATAGCTGGGGTTGGGCCGCGAAAGGCCGGGAAACTTATCGTTCTGCGCCCAGTCGAATTTTCCGGCGTCAACAATAACGCCGCCTATGGAAGTTCCGTGTCCGCCTATAAATTTTGTCGCGGAATGAACGACAACATCCGCGCCGTAATCAATGGGCCTGATGAGGTACGCAGTAGCGAAGGTGTTGTCAACAATCAAGGGAATGCCGTGCTTGTGCGCTATTGCCGCGACCGCTTCAATATCTACGATAGTTGCGTTGGGGTTTCCCAGGGTTTCAAAGAAAAGCGCCTTGGTGTTGGGGCGTATGGCTTTTTCAAAGTTTGCGGGACTGCTTCCGTCAATAAAGGTTGTTTCAACGCCCATGTCGCGGAAGGTGTTCTGAAAAAGGTTGTAGGTTCCGCCGTAGATTTGGTTGTCGGATACGATGTGGTCTCCTGAGCGGGTAATATTTTGAACAGCGTAGGTTGTGGCCGCGGCTCCTGAGGAGGCCGCGAGGGCCGCTACGCCTTTTTCCAGGGCGGCAACGCGCTGTTCAAAAACATCCCACGTAGGGTTCATAATACGGGTGTAGATGTTGCCCACCTCGGTTAGGGCAAAGCGGTCCGCCGCGGACTTCGACGAGGGAAACACGTACGATGTGGTCTGGTAAATGGGAACGGCCCGCGCGTCTGTCGCGGGGTCGGGCTTTTCCTGCCCAACGTGAACTTGCAGTGTCTCGAATCTGTAGGTCTTCTTGCTCATAATAAAACTCCTTCTTGCCCGCCTGAATTGCGTAAAATCCCCTGAACCTGAGTTCAGGATATGCAGTTTTCCCTCCTCGCTTACGGAGGAGGCGCCGTATATTTTTCTGTCTTTCCCCACAGGGCATACCGCGGTGCAAATGCCGCAGGGATAGCGCATACTTGCGCGCAGAAATTGATGATAGCGCGCGCATTTGTGTCTGTCCATATCCGCTACGAGGCTTCCGGGCCTTGGGGTAAAAGCCTTTGCCGGGCAGTTTTTGAGGCAGACTCCGCAGCCGCTGCACAGTTCTTTTTTCAGGCGCGGGCTTCCTTCAAAGTCCGCGTCCGTTATAACGGAAACAAAGCGTACGCGCGGGCCGTACTGGGGCGTTAAGACGCAGTGGCTTGCCCCAATGGTTCCCAGGCCCGCGTAGTGCGCGGCAAGCGTTTGGGAGAAGCCCGCCTCCGGCCTTTCCACGAGAACGGATATATCCGCGTAGCCGTCCCGGGGAAAAAAGAAGGCGCGAAAGCCTTTGCCGTTCAAAACGCCCGCAAGCCTGTATGCGGCTTCGTCCAGGAGGCGGTTTGTGGTGATGTACAGCTCCGAGTAGAGGTTGGAGGGTGTTGTTTCCAGTGCGGGCGGGTAAATGTGGACTCCTCCCACGATGACGGTTTTACTCCAGGGCCAAATATTCTGGGGAAAAAATTCCGGCCTCTGCCTGCCGTGTTCGGGCCACCTCGTAACAGGGGCAAAGCCTACGAGATTCAGGCCGAGTTTTCCGGCTTTCTTTATGAGTTTTTTCCTGAAACTTTTTAATTCCCCGCAATCTTTTTCCACGCTCATCTCCTGACTATCATCTCCTGCCTGTGGCGGTTTTATTTACCGCCACGCTATACAATTATGCTTCGTACAGTAAACGTATTCTTGCTTGCGCAAGGGATTGGAGGGGGCCGAAGGCGACTTGCCCGCGAGGGCAAGGCCGAAGCGATAGCGCAGCCCCGCAAAGCCCGGTCTTGCGCTTTTTTGCCGCAGGCAAAAAAGCGCGGGATGCGCCCATCTCCATAATCTTCTCCTACTCTCCCGAAATAATTTCGTGTTTCCACGATGTAAATGAGGTCTCAATTTTTTTGAGAATATAATTAAGCCCTATTCCCAAAACAGCGAGGCTCACAATTCCGCCGTACATTTCAGGAACATTAAAGGTTTCCTCCGAATAGATAACAAGATAGCCCAGGCCGGAATTGGCGCCAATCATTTCCGCGGCAACAACAGCCATTACGCAGTAGGAACCGCCCAGTCTGATTCCCGTAAAAATTTCCGGCGCCGCCGCGGGCAGAATCACGCGAAGAAAAATATACGCCCGTGAAGCTCCCATTGTTTTGGCCGAGCGCACGAGAATCGTGTCAACGTTTTTTACTCCCGTACTCGTATTAAGAAGAATAGGCCACAGCGAAGCCCAAAAAATAATAATTGTTTTGGAAAGTTCCCCCAGCCCAAAGAGAAGAATAAAAACAGGAAAAAGCGCAAAGGCCGACATTTGCCTAAACGCCTGAAAAAGAAGGTCAAGGCTTTTTTCAACTTTCCGGAAGTATCCGGTAAAAAGTCCCAAAACGCATCCCGCGGCAACGGAAACCGCGAGGCCGATGAGAACCCTCTCAAGGCTCACAAGAAAATGTTTCGCAAGTTCCCCCCGCGCCGCGAGGAGGTACAGGGCGCGCAGCACAACGCTGGGCGGACTTAAATACGTGGAACGCACCCAGCCTATGCGCGGCGCAATCTCCCAGAGTAAAAGAAAAGCCGCAAGTCCCGCGCTGCGCGAAAAAAAATCCGGGGCGGTAATGAGAATGCGTTTTCGTAAAGTCATAGATAGCCCCCGAAACTCATGTTTTTCAGAAAATCATTTCGCAAAAGAGATGACACCCTGCGCCTTATCCCTGCAAATTCCGCTGAGTTACGGATTTCTTCCGTGCGGGGCCGGGGAAGGTCAATCGTAATAATATCCTGTATGCGCCCCGGAGCCGACGACATAAAAGCAACGCGGTCGGAAAGGAGAATCGCCTCGTCAATGCTGTGGGTAATAAAAAGAATTGTTTTTTTGTCCGCCTCCCAGATTTTTAAGAGCTCAATCTGCAAAACCTCCCGCGTCTGCGCATCAAGAGCCGCAAAGGGCTCGTCCATAAGAAGAAGTCCTGGCTCGTAGGCAAGGACCCGCGCAATGGCAACGCGCTGCCTCATTCCGCCGGAAAGCTGGTGGGGATAGTGATTCTCAAAGGCAAGAAGCCCCACAAGTTCAAGATACCGCCGGGAGATTCTCCTTCTCTCCGCGGGGGAAAGCCCCCGGATTTCAAGACCAGCCTCAAGATTTTTGCGCACAGTCCTCCAGGGAAAAAGAGCGTAGCCCTGAAAAACCATACCCCTGTCAAAACTGTGTTTTTCCAGCCTCTTGTGGTCAACGAGAATCTCGCCGGAATCGTAATCGTCCAGCCCGGCAAGAATGTTGAGAAAAGTCGTTTTTCCGCAGCCCGAAGGCCCCACGAGGGAGAGAAACTCCCCCTCGTAGATATCAAGGTCAAAGCCGGAAAGAACACCAAGCCTCTCTTTTTTTCCCAAACTATTTCTCACGAAAAAATGCCTCTCAACCTGCCGGGCCTGAACTTTTACCATACTCGTGGAACCTTCCCTTACCTTGCTACCTAACCTTGCCTTACCTTCCCGCCCTATGCCTTGTTCGCGGGATTAAGCTCATTCGTATACACATCCTGAGGCTTGACTTGTCCCGGAGTGAGTTTCTTCTCCGCCTCAAGCCTCTCGAGCCAGTAGTGAATGTTTTCAAGAGGCGTAATCTGGTTGGGATAGAACTCAAACATTTCAGCCTCCTCAATCTTGAAACCAAAACGCTTCGCCATAAGAGCCCGAGCCTCCTCCCTGTGGGCATTGTTCCACTCAGCCGCCCGGGACAAAATCGCGGTCAGCTCCCGCACCGCATCAGGATGCTCCTTGAGGAATTTTCCGCTCACAGAATAAGGGCACATACCGCTTAATCCCCCATCTATATCCCAATCGCTGAAAAGAAGCCTGAAATCCTTCTTGTTGGCGCTCGCCCTGCCCGAAGCAAGAGGATGAATAATCGCAACGTCCGTATCTCCGCGCAAAAGAGGCGCCTCCTGCTCGGAATCAGGAGCCGTACTCATCTTGATGGAAGACGAGTCCACCCCGTTGTCCTGGCAGTATTTTTTGGTAACGTACTCCGAGCAGGCCCCAAAACTATTGATGCCCAAAGTCTTCCCCGTAAAATCCTTGATGGACTTAATCGGCGAATCCGAGCGCACAAAATACTTCATGTGAGGATTCTCCCGCGTGGACTTGCTTCCCGCAGCGAAAATCTTAATGTCCGCGCCCGAAGCCACAGCCGCGACAACCAGGGGCGTATGGCGGTTTGCCACATCGAGGTCGCCGCTCACAAGCGAAGGAATCATCTGCCCCGCCGCGATTTTTCCCACGTATTTGGGCCTCACCTTCGCGTCCTTGAAGTACCCCAGGTCTTCCGCCAGATACACAAGGTCGTAGTACACCCACTCAGGGTACTTAAACTCCACAACCCCGCCCGCCGAAGCCGCCTCCCCTCCCCCGCCCGCAAACGCGTCCGGCCCCGCGCACGCGAAAAGGGCCAAAGCAAACACCAAACCCCTCAAGGCAGCCTTCCCAGTCAACACTCTCATCTTCAACTCCTCGTAGAACGTGTTTTTATCATAGTAAGCCATATAAATTATATAATTCATATAGTTTTACTATGATTCATGGAAAAATTATCCTTTCTACTCTACTTTGTCAAGAGCAAATCTGATAAATTCGATAAATTTTATCAGGAATTTAAAAAAACTTTCTTTCTTTGAATATTTGGGCGCATTTTTTCGGGCAAAGCCCGAAAAAACCGGGCTATCCGCTCCAAGTCCTCAAAAATTGCCTCTGGCAATTTTCTCCGGGCTTTCCGCTTCTATCCCTTGCGCACTACGGGATTTTGCTTCGCAAAATCCCGTACGGACCCACGGCCTACTCAGCCCTGTTTCT
>JAITGB010000175.1 GCA_031280945.1 Spirochaetales bacterium | reverse complement strand
AGGTCAACCTAAAAAAAACGGATGTAGACGACCATATACGGCGCATGGAAAAACTGCGGAGGCACGCGGACCTCCACGGCGACACCAGGAAATTTTTCGGGGCAATGGCCGCCGCTGTTATTGACAAAGACACCCGCACATACGCTTTGCGGCAAGGATTTTATCTCATCGAACCCTCAGGGGAAAGCGTAAAAATTGTGCCGCCTGCCTCCGCCGCAAAGTCATGGTAATAACGCCAGCCTTCCGCCGCGCGGCGGACTACACACCCCGCTTGCAAAAAACGCTTGACATTCCCCGCCGCGCCGTGTTAGCCTCAAGTTCCATGAAAGAAACTGCCAAAATCACCCTCCGGGGCGGCGCAGGCTTTCGGCCCATGCCCCACTACACATCATACCTTGATGCGAATTCAAATTCTCTCTCTCTCTCTCTCTCTCTCAGTTTATAGAAGAAACTCATCAAAACATGAAGATGTACCCCGGGACTTTTTTTCACGGGATAAATTTGTCCAAAGCGCAGTATCGTTGTTACGGACTGCACGGAGCGCAGGACGCGCCCCGGGCAGTAGTCTTTTTACAGTAAAAAATTGTCGCTGCGCTGTGATTTTAAAATTGAACAGGGAGGGGTGAAAAAAATGATATGCTATCTTAATAATCTGGCGGGGAAGGTATCCAATATCGCCGCATGTGCCGGAGCCGCTGCCGCTGTTACCGCCGCATTTTTAGCAGTCTATATTCCGCGGCGCATACTGATAAACCAATTGTATGCCGATATGGTCTCGCAATACCGCAGTCCGCAGATGGGATATGCGGTATTTTCATTGTTTGCCTTCTATCACTATGACTGCCGGGGTCAACAGGCATTAATCAAAGAAAAATACATTGAACGCTACAAAGCGGAAATATACAATGAGCTGCATAAACCGCAGCGGGAGCGTATATGCGCGCCTGAGGCAGCCCTGCATTTCCAGCGCCGCCTGGTCGCTTATTTTTATTGGGATTTGGCAAAGCTCTGCCTGGAAGCGCGATTCCCGGGGCTTTCAAAAAAACACGTTCGGCAATTCATTACACCCAGCGAACGCAATGTAATGAGCCTGGTGCTGCATACAAGCGAAGCCGCCGCCGCGTGTTTTCTCCCTTGCGATACTCTGGCGGACCCGCCGGAAGATGAAGCTGCGATGAATCAACTGATACAACAGCTCTATGAGAAAACAGAGGATTTGACATGAAGCCGCCTGTAGTATTTATAGGTATCGTAGCGCTCTGTCTTGCGGTATGTATACTTGTTTTATACGCATTGTATAACAAAGGCGACCGATATATTCCCAAAATAAAAATTTTGGCAAGTACCGACGGCGGCGCGTCTTATACCGAATATCGCGCGGGTATTCCCATAGCCGTTGACGTTTTTTTTATAAAATATGAAGTAGTAATAAAAACAAACGGTTTATGGTATATGGTATTGGGAAATGAAATACCCTTTACCATTACATACCAGGCCTCTTTTCAGATTCCCTGCCCGCCGGCGGACACGGACATAGAGTATGTCTGTGAATTTATAGGCTATGCAAATTGCCGTATTGCGAAGGAAGACACCACCGTAAAGAAAGATTCCGCCGGGGAAGATTCGCAAAAAGAAGAATGCTCGCTCAGTTTTTTTGCGCTTGCCACACACAGACCGCAAAAAGCCGAAATCACACTCAGGGTAACAAAACAGAAAAACACCCAAAGCACGAATGCCCGGCAAAACAAAGCGGAATTCACGCTGGCTTTTGATAAAAAAGTTCATCCGGCGTACCGCAAAACCATACAGCTTGATTTTGCCGGTTATGCGGGAAAGTTATTACCCCAGATACAAGCCGTAAAGCCTGTATCCGCCGTGATGCCGTAACACAGGTGATTATCCGCATAAGCGGCTGAACATAAAAATTAAGACAGCGGGAAAGACCGCAAGGAGTTTTGCAGCATGAAAAATCTTTTTGTTTTCGGCGTACTGTTCCTCACCGGGACAGCCCTTTTCGCGCAGAGCGCGGAGAGCGACTTTGAGACGGCTCCGGACCAGGAGTACGGCAGCGTGGCCATTACGAAGTACGTGGGCTGGGACAGCGTGGTAAAGATTCCCGCCGCCATCGGCGGAAAGCCGGTAACGGCTATTGGCAATAAGGCATTCGTCAATCTGGACAATCTGACCAGCGTTACCATCCCCGGCAGCGTAGCGAGAATCGGCGAATCCGCCTTTGAGACCAACAATCTGACCAGCGTTACCTTTGGCACGGGGCTTGTGTCCATAGGAAAAAGGGCGTTCTATGGCAACAGTCTCGAAAGCCTCACCCTTCCCGACAGCGTAGCGAGAATCGGCGAATCCGCCTTTGAGACCAACAAGCTGGCCAGCGTTACCTTTGGCACGGGGCTTGTGTCCATAGAAAAAAGGGCGTTCTACAACAACAGTCTTCCGGGCCTCATTCTTCCCGATACGGTACAATTTATCGGTGAGCGGGCGTTTTCTCATAACCTGCTGGCAAAAGTTACGATTCCCGGCAGCGCTACGAGGATAGGCTCTTTGGCCTTTGCCCGAAACAAGCAGCTCGCCAGCGTTACCCTGGGTTCGTATTTTTCTTTCTATTGGAATTCTTTTACCGACGAAGATAACGAATCCCAGTCAAAGGGATGGGAGACCAATAATATCGGCGAGCGTGGGTATAACCTGTATATAGATTATGTATGTAACGACATGAAGGCGGGAAGTTATACCCCGGACTTAAAATACCGTGCGCCGAAAAAAGACGGGGATTTCGAGTATGTCGCTACGCGCTGGGGCGCGGCGCTTTGGAAGTATCATGGCGGGAGTTTAGCTGTACGTATCCCGGAAAAAGTCAACGGCCTGGCGGTAAAACACATAGGCGCCCGCACCTTCTCCGGCAAAGGAGTAGAACGTGTACTTATTCCGAATGGCGTAACGTCCATCGGGGTTAACGCATTTTCCGAAAAGCAACTGACGAGCCTTGTCATACCTGACAGCGTTATCCATATCGGCGATGGCGCGTTTTACAGAAATAAAAGTATGACAAGCCTCACCCTGGGCAGCGGCGTAAAGGTCATCGGAGACGAGGCATTTAGCGATAATTATATCCTGACGAGCCTTGTCATACCTGACAGCGTTATCTCTATCGGCGATAGCGCGTTTTCCAGCACTGGTATAACAAGCCTCACCCTGGGCAGCGGCGTAAAGGTCATCGGAGACAATGCCTTTAGCAATAATAAGGGCCTGACGAGCCTTGTCATACCTGACAGCGTTATCTCTATCGTCGATAGTGCGTTTTTCGTGGACTCCGAGTCATGCAGCCTAACGAGTGTAACCCTGGGCAGCGGCGTAAAGGTTATCGGAGACCGGGCCTTTTACAAGCAGTGGAAACTGACGAGCCTTGTCATACCTGACAGCGTTATCTCTATCGTCGATAGCGCGTTTTCCAACACTGGTATAACAAGCCTCACCCTGGGCAGCGGCGTAAAGGTCATCGGAGACAATGCCTTTAGCAATAATACTAACCTGACGAGCCTCGTCATACCTGACAGCGTTATCTCTATCGGCGATAACGCCTTTGAAAGCTGTTCCGGCCTTACAGCGGTCTCTATTTCCCCTGTTGAAGGTAGAAAATGGGGTTTTCATGTATTTTCGCACTGTAGATTAAGCTATGTGGAGGAGCTCAGGGCGGCAGGCTATTCTGGAAGAGAAATAGAATAGAGACTTATTATTGAGCGGAAGGAGTTTTTTATGCCAATGTATGGAGTTGGAGCTTATTTTATCAAGCGTAAGATAATCGCTGGCGGCTGGCCAGAACCAGAGGCATCTTGACCTGCACGGGTATTTGAGGTCTCCCGCTAAAATCAACGCAAACCCTTGCGCCCCCGTCCGCGCAAGGGATAGAAGCGGAAATCCCGCAGAAAAGCCGAAGGCTTTTTGAGGAATTGGAGCGGATAGCCCGGTTTTTTGCCGTACAGCGGCAAAAAATGCGCCCCAAAAAGTTATATGCTCTATCCCTGGTCAAGATTAGCGTACTCTGCGCCGCGTGTATAAAGTAAGCCTTGTGAAAAAGAACGAGGAGGTGTAGTATGCAGGCATCAAATTAATGTATGGGGAGGTTTAGGTATGGACTTTTCACTGGAACACAGGACGTTTTTCATTGTCGGATTTGTAATTTACATTTCGATAATGATTGTCATCGGAATCATCAGCTCCAGAAAAAACAAGGATGGAGAGGATTATCTCCTGGCGGGGCGCAAGCTGCCCTTTCTGTTGCTTTTGGGAACGGTAAGCGCCACCCTTATCGGAACAGGCTCTTCGCTGGGGGCAACCGCTAACGGTTTCCGCAGCGGCTGGTACGGCTCTTTGTACGGGCTGGGCGGCGCTCTGGGTATGTTTGTGCTGGCCTTTTTGTTTTGCAGCGAGCGGGATTACAAATTCATGACCCTTGCGGAGGAGATGCAGTTCCGTTTTGGGGGAAGCAAAAAAATCAGGAATGTCATGGGTTTTTTCCTGTTTATCGCGGAGGTGGCCTGGCTGGGCAACCACATGAACGGCGGGGCTACCTATTTGAGCTACGTTACAGGGCTTGACTCTGTTACCGCGCGTCTTATTACCATGCTGGCTTTTGGGATTTACGTTTTTATAGGCGGCTACCTTGCGGTTGTCTGGACGGATAATATCCAGGTACTGCTTATTTTGGGCGGTTTTATACTGATTCTCGTCAACGCGATTCCCGCCGCCGGAGGCTGGCAGGCTGTGCATGATGCCTATGTGTCCGCCGGAAAGCCCCAGGCCATGAGCTTTTACGGCATCGCCGGAGTTACGGCCATGACCGCTGTTTCGCTGGCCTACACGGTGGGTATTTCGCAGGTAGGAACCCCGGGTTTCCGCACCAGGGTCTACAGCGCTGCTTCCAATAACGCGGCGAAGAAGGCTTTTTTCTTTGCCGGAATAGTCCTGTTCCTCTTTTCGTTTATTCCCGCGGTTATTGGTATGTCGGGCTTTGCCATCGCTACCCGTGAGGGGGCTGAGGCGGTTCTGAAAAACCCCAACTTTACCTTTGCGTATATGGCTACAACCATTTTGGGCCCCACCCTGGGTCTGATGTTTCTTGTGGCGGGTCTTTCGGCTACGCTTTCTTCCGCGGACTCGGACGCTATGGCGGGAGTTACTCTTCTTTTGGTTGATGTGTACTCTACCGTTACCGGAAAGAGCGTGCCGAAGGAAAAAATGGTGGCCTATTCCCGCATCAGTTTGGTGATTACTTTGCTGGTGGCTTTTCTGGCGACCCTGGTCGCGCAGGATATTATAGGCTACATATCCAACGTGGTGGGTTCCCTGATTCCGAGTATAGCGATGATGATGCTCCTGGGAAAATACTGGAAGCGCGTTACCTGGCAGGGCGGGCTTGCCTGCATCTTCTGCGGTACCCTTTTTGGCTTTTTGTATCTCTTTGTGCCTCCCTTTAGCAAGTTCATCGCGGGTATTTTTACGGGCCCCGCTATTCCTGTGAGTATTGTGGCTTTGCTTGCCGGTATTATCGGCAGTCTTGCGACGCCCAAGGTTTCGGTTTCCGATGAGGAGGCCCTGCGGCTCGTGATAGAATCACGGGAACGCACAGCGTAGCCTATACTGTAGCGGAAAAATTGGGACGGCGGCGATTCCCCTTTTTGCGGGGATAGCCAGCGCGGAATTATTCAAGTCCGCAGCCCCTTCGGGGGCTGCCCTCTTAATTCCGCTGTATGTAAAAAATGGGAAATTTGACTCGTCAGTAATGATTTTTGCAGGATTCTTCAAAGCCAATCAAGCTGGGCCTGTTTCTGTGCGGCGTTCGGCTGCTTGCATGGCGTCTTCCAGAGTTTCAAAGGTTACTATGTGTTCTCCTTTTTCAACATTGGCGGCGGCCCGTAAAAGCTGTTCACGGTTGACGGGTGAACTGAGAAGGAATTCCGTTTCGTCTACGGGCTTGGGTGTAAAAGTAAGCGTAACTGTCCCTGTCGGCACTTCGCGGGGCACTTTAATCGTCAGCCGGCGGCTGGGGGGTATTTCTACGGTTTGCATAATTGCCATTAAAGAAACCATACGCTGAATACGGTAAAAAAGCAAGTAAAACACGGGAAGAAGCTGAAATACTGCCCGCGCGCTTCGCGCGGGGCTAGGGGCCGTGCCTCCGCATGGTTTTGCAAGCAAAACCATGCGGGGTAATAGGTCCGCGCGGGATTTTGCGGAGCAAAATCCCGGCAGTGCGCAAGGGATTGGAGGGGGCCGAAGGCGACTTGCCCGCGAGGGCAAGTCCGAAGCCCCGCAAAGCCCGGTTTTTTCGGGCTTCTTGCCCGAAAAAATGCGCCCAAATTCCCAAAATTCCTGATTACTGCGTGAGCTTGATTGCGTGCTTTTTTTTCCGCTATAGTAAGGGGGGAGGACGGGTATGGCGGACGATGATACGATTTTCGACAAGATTCTGCGCGGGGAGATTCCGTGCGATAGGGTGTACGAGGATGAGTGGGTTCTGTGTTTCCGGGACATTAATCCGCAGGCGCCGGTTCATGCTGTTGTGATTCCCAAAAAGAAGGCCCGGGACGTGGGGGAGCTCTGCGCTCTTGCGCCGGATTTCGTGGGCGGCTACATGGCGGGCATCGTGAAGGCGGCCCAGAGGCTGGGCCTTGAGGGGGGCTACCGCGTGGTTTTTAATACGGGTAAGGACGCTCAGCAGTCAGTGGCCTACGTTCACGCTCATATTCTGGGCGGGCGCGTTTTGGGCTGGCCTCCGGGTTAACGTGAAGAGGGGTTCCCGGAAAATCCGCTCCGCGATTGTGGGGCTGGGGAGAATCGGCAGTATTCTGGAGGACGATAGGCTCCGGGAAAAACCGTGTACCCATGCGGGGGCGCTCGTGGCTGCGGGCTGCGTCCTTGTGGGGGGAGCGGATATTTCTTCCGAGAGGCGGGAGCTTTTCGCGCGGAGGTGGAACTGTCCTTCCGTCTATGCGGACGCGAGGGTGATGCTCCGCGAGCTTAAGCCTGATGTTCTTCATATTGCTACGCATCCTGATTCCCATCTTGAGTACGTGCGTCTTGCGGCGGCGGAGGGGGTGGCCTGCGTTGTCTGCGAGAAGCCCCTTGCGGATAGTCTTTCCGCGGCCAAGAAAATCGCTGCCCTGGGAGATTCGGGGAAAATCACAATCCTGACAAACCACGAGAGGCGTTACTCCGCGGACTACGAGCGGGCGCGGGGGCGCGTTATCAAGGGCCGCTTCGGGGAGCTTTTGTCTGTATGCGCGAGGCTGTATTTTGGCAGGACGCGCAGCCTTATGAGCCAGCTTATCCACGACGGTACGCACCTTGCGGACGCGATTGGGTTTCTTGCGGGGGGTTTTCTCGAAAAGCCGGAGGTGCGCGGCTGTCTTGAAAAAAAGACGGGAACTGCTTTTATTACGGCGCGCGTTGCGGGGAGCGGGATTCCTGTTCTCATAGAATCAGGGGCGGGGAGGGATTATCTGTGTTTTGAGATTGACCTTGCCTTTGCAAGGGGCCGCATACGCATTGGAAACGGTATCTACGAGGAGTACGAGAGCCGCACGAGTCCCTACTACGAGGGTTTCTGTTCTCTTGCGCGGCTTCCGGTTCCGGCTTTTACAAAGACGGGGTATTTTCTTTCCATGGCAAAAGACGCGGCGGCCTGCGCCCGCGATAGTTTGCGCAGGCCTCTTTCAAACGCCTGGGACGGTTTTCAGGCCCTGCGCTTTATTCTGAGCCTTGCGCCCCAGGCGGGGGAAAAGGCTGGGGCGAAGCGGAAGAGGGTTTCTGCCGCGAAGGCTCAAGGCCGGCGGGCGGGGCTCCCGCGGCATCAAAAGACATAACAAAATCTTCTTCGCGGCTCCTGTGGTTGTACTTTGCCATAAAAAGCCGTTCCTCCGGCAGAAAGTACGCTCCGATTTTGTAACTCTCAAAATGCGGGTCAACGCGCCAGGGGATTTTCCAGAGCTGTATTGCCGTGTAGGACTTTGCTCCCCGGAAGACGAAGCGGTGAGTTTCGCCTGCGGGAAACTGAAAGAGGAATTCGTACTTCTGGGGGGTTATGGTGATTCTCTGTATATCGGCTGCGGCGTACAGCCACGTTCCCCGTCCAATCTGGCGGGAGAGGCTCGTAAAGCGGGGATAGTAGGGGTTATTCACGAGGAGGGTGTACACGTCTTCCGGCGCGAGGCGGCCTTCCGGCCCTCCGGGAACTCCGTTTGAAAAAACAATGTTACGCGGGAGAAATCCCTCCTGGTCCGCGAGGGCAAGGCTGGAAATAATCAGGTCGCGGCCTATTGATTCCAGAACAGGGTCCTTTTCCGCTTCGCCGGCCAGTATGAGGACCCTGCCCGCGCGCAGGGATTCATAAACTCCGATTTTTCCGTTTCCGGTTTCAAGGAAATACTTTTCTTTATTCGGCAGGGCCCGCGCGCTTTCGCCCGAACCTTCCGGGATTGTTATGATTGCGGGAAAAATTCTGTTCCCAATCAGCTCTGTAGAACGCCGCAGCGCGTTGAGAGCCGAACTTTCAATATCGGAGCCTGTGTAGTAATTTTCAAGCAGCCCTATGGCTGCGGGCAGGGGCAGTGCGGGGAGGGGGAGGGTTCCTGCCAGTTTTACAAGTTCGTCCGCAAGTTCCGGCCCTCCCCTGTCCACGGCAAAACGCAGAAGCCCGCCCCTCTCCCACAGGGAGGAGTTTGTCTTTTTCGCCTCCGCAAGGAGGCGGGCGGCTTCTCCTCTGTCGTCCGCGAGGAGTTTCAGCGTTGAGTCCTGAACGTTTCCCATAAAAGGGGACAGGGCAAAACCGGATTTTTCGCCCCGCGCGTTGAAGAGAGCTTCCATCTTTTTGAGGGCGGAGGCGTACTCTCCCCGGACGAGGGCTTCGGCAAGGTAGGCCATAGCTAACTTTTCCGCAAAAGCGGCGGAGTTTTCCCCTGCGGCGGGGGAAGAGCGGCCCTGCTTCCAGCCTTGATAGGCGCGGGAGATATAGCTGTCCGTTACGCGGGCAAACTCTTCGGCGGAGGTAAGATTCTCTCCCGCCCTGGCCGCGTAACTCTGCCGGAAGGATTCCTTTGCCGCGCCCCCCGCTGTCTCCACCGAAGCGGAGAGGCCAAAACTGATAAAGGCGGCTCCTTCGCGGGGAGCGACAACGAGAAGCTGCCGCGCCATATCGATTTTTGAGTTTTCCGGCAGGGCCAGCCTGTAGGTCTTCTCCCCCTGGGTGAGCGACAGGGCGGGCTCGCTTTTAACGCCGCTCACCCGTACGCCGGAAGCCGCGCCGAAACGCAGGAGGAGGGCCTCCGCCTCTGTGCCCTCCTCCTTGCCCAGGCTCGCCTGAATCGAAAGAAACTCTCCTGCATCGTCAAGAACAAAGCTGATTCTTACCCCATGGTCAAATTTCAGGATAAAACCCCGCTGTGTCCTTTCGTAGCCCCGTGGATTGAGCTTAAAGGACTCCCCTCCTTCAAAAACAAGCTCCGCCTGGCGGCCTCCTCCAAAGGAAAAGTTGATTCCCCTGTAGCGTACATCGAGTTTTTGAATCTCGCGTCCGCCGGCCTTCTTCGCGTTTTTTGAGGAAGCCGTTCCCGTAAGCGCAAGCTCAAAAACGGAATCAAAAAACCTTTCGCTCTGCCGCGCGAATTGCAGAAAAAGCAGGCCGAAAATAACAGCCGCGTACAAAAGAGGAGCCAAAAAATAGGTTTTATTGAGCCGTACATCCATAATTACACTACTCGCGTAGTATTATTTTCGGCGTTTTTTGAAATTAGTATACGAAACTTATTTTTCACGTATTTTTCAAGACCGCACAGCCCGTTTTCTGCGGAAAAACCTACTCTTCCACCCACGTCTTGCGAAACTTGAGCTCGCTGGAAACAGAACGCGCTTCGGAAAGGCTTTTCTCAAAAAAGCGCGGAGGCTCCTTGCCCTCCCCGTCCAGATACACGGCGGAGCCGCCCTTTTTCCCCGCCACGTTCCTCATGGCCTCCTCCTCCGCGTCCGCGCCGTAAACAAGGCCCGAACCGGAATCAGGAGATGCTTCCTCCTTGATAAAAAGGCCGCCCGCCTGAATATGAACGCCCCCTCCCGGGCCGGAAGCCCTGTTCCCCCAGATAAGGCCGCCCCTCATGGAGAATCTGTGCCCGCTCTCCCCCGCCGCAAGGCATACGCCGCCCCCGCCGGAGGAAGAAGATGTTCCGGCGGCATTGCGAAAGATAGAGCCCCCTTTCAGGGTAAGAGCTCCCGTCCCCGCAAGGAGAAACCCGCCTCCCGGCCCCTGGGCCGTATTTTCCGAAACCCCTCCTGCCGCAAGAATAAAAAATCCCGTCCTCAAGGAAACCCCGCCGCCCAGCGCCGAAGCGTTCGCGGCAATAGCGCCGCCCGTCATCTCAAAACCCCTTCCCCCGTCGAGGCTCACTCCGCCGCCCGCGGTCTTCGCCGTATTGCGGGAAATGTCTCCCCCGGACATCTTCGCGGGGCCGCAGCCCTGAGCGAGGCGCAGTCCCCCGCCGTCCGCCTCCAGAGAAACATTATCCGCGATACTGCCGCCCGTAAAAGTAAAAGACGAAGAAACAAGGAGAAGCCCGCCGCCTGAACCCCGCGAAGTATTGTTCTGGACAAACCCGCCCTCCATGACAAAGGCAGAGGAATGCACACAGGCCCCGCCGCCGCCAGAACCTGAATCTTCGTTATTGGAAATAACCCCGCTCTTGAGGGTAAAGCCGCCCCCCGCCGCGTACAAGCCCGCGCCGCCTTCGCCTGAAGAGTAATTGCGTACAATGCTGCCGCCGTCAAGGGTGATAAAACTCTCTTCCGAGTACACGCCGCCGCCCGCATCCGATGCGGTATTTTCCGTTATGAGAGAACTGCCGCTCACAAAAACGCCGGAGGCCCCCCTAACGTATAGACCGCCGCCCCGGGCCGCGCTGTGTCCCGAAATCCTGCCCCCGCCCATAGTAAAACGGCCCCCGTCCACGTACACGCCGCCGCCGGAAACCCCCGAATCCCCTAAAGCCCCCGAAACAGAGATAAGAGGATTATTCTGAATGGAGCCGCCCATCATCGTAAAATGGCCTTTCGGGCCCACATACACAGCCCCGCCCGCCCCCCGGTTATCCCTGATGATGCCCTTCTCCAGAAAAAAACCGCCATCCTCCACGTACACAGCGCCGCCTAAGGACAGCGAAGAATTATCAAGCACACTGCCGCCCAGCAGGGTAAAAGTCCCGCCCGCTACGCGAACCCCGCCCGAAAAGGCCGGAAAATCCGCAAAATCAGAAAGCCCCGCGGCAAAATCCTGGGAAGAAGCCTCATCCGCGTCCAGAAAATTTCCCAGAATAACAGTCTCGCCCGTCATGGAAACAGCAGCATCCTTCCCCACAAAAACGCCCAGAGCATTGTTCGTAACAACAGTCCCATCGAAGGCCACATCGCCCCCGTCCGCAACAAAAACACCCGGGCCCCCGCCGCCATGCACAAGAATCTTTTTCAGAACAAGATGAACCCCGCCCCGCACAAGGAGAACCGCCCGCCTCCCGCCGTCCCCCCTCAGCGCGGAACCTGATTTTCCCGTAATAACAACAGGAGAAGGCCCCGCCTCCTCTATAACAAAAACAGCCTCCTCCGCGCCGCCCGCCTCGCTCGCCGCGTCAAGCTCGTCCAAAAGAGTAACCGTATGAATAACAGGATGCTCTGAAGCCGCCTTAACCGCCCGGGCCAAAGACTTAAAAGGAGCCCTCTCGCTTAAGCCTTCCTCCTCCTTCTCGCTTCCAGCGGCGGAAACGTAGAAAGTATCGCTCTCAAAT
>JAITGB010000138.1 GCA_031280945.1 Spirochaetales bacterium | reverse complement strand
ACATCGTTCATGCTTTTCCAGGGAGAGTCTGCTCTCACCTGAAAAATAGCTACATCGTCCGCTACCTGGGCTATGGGAGTGAGTTTTTCTATCTGCGCCTCCGCTATGCCGTTAAACTTCATAAGAAGGGATGTCTTTGAGTTAAAGTAGAGTTTTGTTCCGTCTGGCCGCGCATTGGCCACTTCGGAAAAAGCCACAGCGCCCTTTCCCGCAGGCTGATTAATGGGAATAACCTTTACGCCCAAAGCCCTTTCCATGCCCGGAATAAGGGCGCGCACAGTCAAATCGTTGCCGCCTCCGGCAGCGTTGGGGATAATAACGCTGATGTCTCCCCTGGGGAACTGCGCTCCTGTGCCTCCCGAACCGCTTTCGCTTCCGCCTCCTGCAAAGACGAAACTACAGAGAAGAATAAAACCCGCAGCCAATAATCCTTTCCGTTTCATAGTGTCCTCCTTTTTTTAACCAGGCCGCTCTTGCGGCCCGGACAATGCCTACTGACTTTTCTCGTACCAGTTAAAAATGTAGGTGGCGTTTTTGTCCCCGCCTCCCTGATTCGAAGCGGCGCGGAAAACTTGTTCCACAAACTCCGCAAGAGGCGTAAAGGCCCGCATTTCCCCTGCGCTCTGGACAAAAAGGCCAACGTCTTTCTTCATCAAATCAAGACGAAAACCCGGAGCGTGGTCGCCCGATATGCAGCGCGGCGCGTTGTTTTTAAAAGCGTAACTCCCGCCGCTTGAGTCGTTAATAATGTCAAGCATAACGTTCATATCAACGCCAAGTTTTTTGGCAAGGCACAGAACTTCGCAAACAAATGCGGAGTTTCCCGCGTTCAGCATTTGATTGAGCATCTTGATATCCGAGGCGCTGCCCAGTGTGCCTGTATACACGATTTTTTTGCCCATGGCTTCAAAAACAGGTTTTGCCTCGTCAAAAGCGGCTTTTTCGCAGCCTGCCATAATCGTAAGAGTTCCCGCTGCGGCTCCTGCGACTCCGCCGGAAACAGGCGCGTCGATGACGCTGATATTTTTACCTTTTGCCTTTACACATTCGGCAACGGCCCTCTTTGTTGAACCCTTGGCCGATGTCATATCAATGCATACAGAACCGTCTCGCATCGCGTCGATTAGCCCCCCCTCTTCCGTATACAGGGCAAGGATTTCCCTGTCCGCAGGCACAATGGTAATCACAACGTCAGACTGCCGCGCAAGTTCCGCAAAAGAACCCACGCTTTTTCCTCCCGCCTCCTCAATCCGCTGGGAGCTTTCCCGCTTTGACGAACACACACGAAGCGGAAAACCCGCTTTGCAGAGATTCAGGGCCATGGGAAGCCCCATGTTCCCCAATCCAATAAAACCTATTGTCTTCATTTTGCCTCCAAAGTGAACTCTACACCGTACTTCTGGCCCAGCCCGCGAAGCTCCTCAAACACAACCTCTTCCACGGGAATCCCCTGCGCCTTGCGCTCTAGACGGCGGCGTTGTTCAATTTCGCCGGGCAGGAAAAGCTCAGATATTCCTTCGTTTTTGGGAAGAGCCTTGATGTCCGTAATCATCTGTCCTATGCGTTTTTTGAAAATTTCGAGGTCTGTAAAGCGGGAAATATCTATTGCGCAAAAAAAGTGCCCAACGTTCTGGGGATTCACAAAATCGTTCCACATATTGCCGAGGTACGGACCAAACTGCGCTCCGCTCAAAATACCGCAGAGAATATCCATAAAAAGAGAAAGCCCGTACCCCTTTGGCCCGCCTATGGGAACAACGGTTCCCTGTTTGCCCAGGTTCGGGTCGGTGGTTGGTTTTCCTTCCTTAGTGAGAGCCCAGCCTTCGGGAATGGGTTTTCCCAGTTTTGCCGCAAGTATGACCTTGCCCATTGCGACAACACTCGGCGCCATATCAAGAAGAACGGGCTCCCCGTGTGTGGGCGCGGCAAGGGCAAGGGGATTTGTTCCCACGTAGGCCTTGTAACTTCCCCAGGGCGCGATATTGGGCGGAGCGTTTGTCGCCGAAAGACCGAACATCCCCTGGGCCGCCGCCATACTCACGTAGTAGGAAGCCATACCATAATGGTTTGAATTGTTCGCCGCGATAAAACAAATTCCGTTTGTCTTTGCCCTGTGTATGCATTTTTCCATGGCGTATTTCCCCACGAGCATACCCATAGAGTTGCAGCCGTTTAAGGTAAGCCCTGCGGGATTATCCCTCTCCGTAATAACCTTGAAAACCGCCGATACGACTTTGGTTTCCAGCCTTTTGGTATACACCGTCATGCGGCTTACCCCGTGAGACTCAACGCCGCAGAGGTCCGCGTCCACAAGGCAGTCGGCCACAACAAGGGCCTCCTCCTCTGGAACGCCAAGAGCGCAAAAAATTTTCTGGCAGTATGCGCGTAAAGCCTCCCAGTTAATCACATGAGTTGACATTGTTTCCTCCTTACTCAAAACCGTCAATCATCGCTGTCTTTGTTTGCCTGTGAATGTGTTTTATGCATCTTCTTTTCCAGAGCCTTTAATCCCAATGGCGCAAAAAGCGAAAGAATAATAAGAAGAATCAGTACAACACAAATAGGCCGCGAAAAATAATATGCGTAGATGTTCATGTCTTTTGCCATGAGGATTGCGCGTTTGTACCCCTGCTCCGCCATGGAGCCGAGAATTATTGCAAGCACAATGGGAGCTGTCGCAAAGCCTGTCTTGCGCATAAAATACCCCGCAAGTCCAAAGACAACCATGACGCACGCATCGAAGTAACTTAAGTTAATGGCGTAAGCGCCCACAACCGACAGCACAACAATAACGGGAGCGAGTATGCCGGTTGGGACATTGGCGACTTTCGCTACCCGCTTGGCAACGAGAAAACCCAAAAGCCCCATCAAAATATTGGCGAATAAAAAACCCAGAATGATGGCGTAGGTAATGCCTGCCTTTTCCGTAAACATCGTATGTCCCGGCGTAAGGCCCTGTATCATAAGCCCGCCCAAAAGAACAGCCGCCGCGGAACTGCCGGGAATACCGAGGGTTATAAGGGGAATAATCGAGCCGCCTGTAACCGCGTTATTGGCGGCTTCCGAAGCATACACAGCCTCACGCGAACCTTTGCCGAACTCCTGCCTGTTTTTTGACCAGCGTTTTGCCTCGTTATAGCCCAGCCACCCGCCTATGTCCCCGCCCGCTCCGGGAAGAATGCCCACAATGATACCAATAACGGACGAACGCAGAAGATTGGGAATTTCCCTGACGATTTCCTGAAAAGGGGGAAGAACTCTGCCTTGTAACTGTTTCGGTATATCCGCCTTTCCCCCCCTGCGAATAGCCTCTATACTTTCAGCCTGAATCATAACCTGTGAAAGAGAGAAAAGACCAATAAGAGCGGGCACAAGCTGAATACCCGACTCAAGTTCCGCGATTTTGTATGTAAAGCGGGGAACTCCCACAGTAATATCAAAACCAACAAAGCTGATACACAGGCCGGCGACTCCCGCGATAAGCCCTTTGAGCATATTGTCGCCTGCAAGCGTACCGATAATTGTCAGGCCGAAAATGGCGATGAGAAAATACTCAGGCGCGTTAAACATGAGGGAAATACGGGCAAGCGGAGGCGCGATAAAGAAAAGGGCGACTGCGCTCAAAGTCCCGCCCGTCATTGACGCAAATGTGCTAATGCCTATGGCCTCAAGGCCCTTGCCCTGTTTTGTGAGGGCATAACCGTCCATCGCCGTAGCCGCAGATGCCGGCGTTCCGGGCGTATGAATAAGAATAGCGGTAATGGAGCCGCCGTAGATAGCCGCGGTATATAAAGAGCTCAGCATAATGAGGGCTGCGGTGGGATGCATACCGAATGTAATGGGAATAAGAAGGGCTATCCCCATTGTGGCGCCCAGGCCGGGAAGAGCGCCTATAACCATACCCCCTACAACCCCGACAAGAATTCCTATAAATGTCTCTATATTGACAAGATTTGCAATGAGTTCTGATATAATCATATTTTTTACCTCATTACCACAGGATTACCTTTACGGCAGCGCAACTTTCAAAAGCCGCACAAAAAGCACATAGACAAACACATTTAAAGCTATATCGGTGATAAGAAGAGTCCTGATGCTTTTTATGCCGTAGAAAATCATAAAAGCGGGAACAAAGATTGCCGTCGCCGTAAAAAAGCCCAACACTTTGAGGAGAACCATATATCCCGCAACAATCACAAACACGATAAGCGGTGTACGGATAACAGAAAATTTCAAAAGAAGGTCGCTCTTCAAAGTCAATTCAGGCCGCAGAGTTTTTCTCACGCCCATAAGGGTCAAAAGTACAGCCAGAATTATAAACGTACCCAGCATTACTTTGGGGAACAGCGCGGCTTCGGGGTGAATTTTTGTTACCTCGATAAAGAAAAAAACCGATACCGCCGTCAGCAGTATACCAATATACACATCGTTATTGATTTTCCGTTTTTCGTTCATTCTGATGCTCTCCCCAAAAGCCCCCGCTTCCCGCAGGGGCTTTTTTCTCCACAGGCGGAAGAAAAGTTACTTTTTCCAGCCCATAACGTCCGACAAGCCTTTTATTCTGCCCTCCTCGCTCTTTGCGTGTTTGGCAAAATCCTCCGGCCCCATGTAATCCACATCCAGCCCCAATTCCTTCATCTTGCTGGTTTGTTCCGCGTTTGTAATTGCGTCCTTGAGGGCGTCCGCCAGAACTTTTACGATTTCAGGCGGCGTACCCTTCTTGCAGGCAAACGCTCTCTGGCTTGAAACAACGATATTCGGCCCCATACCCAGCTTGTTCCACACAGGAATATGCGGCATAAGGCGCGAGGGAGCTTCGGAAAAGATGACAATGGTTTTCAGTTCCTTGTTCTTCTCCGGTACGAGAACCTCCCCGACGCTGCCCACAACCGCGTCAACGTGTTTTCCCAAAAGGGCGGCGTAGCTGTCCTTAAAACCGTTGCCCGGAACCGGAGTGAGATTTATGCCCACCGCCGCGTTGAAAAGCACAAGGAGAATATGCTGCTGGGTTCCCACGCCGGTTGTCGTCATTGTAAGGGGGTGGGTCTTCGCGTAGGCGATAAAACTTTTGAGGTCGCTGAAGCGGGTCTCGTCCGTACGAATAGCTATTGTGGCAAAATCCGTAACGTGATTTCCCAGCATCTGGAAATCGTCTATGGTTTTTGTCCTCCCCAGAGCGGGGTCAAGGTATCCCGAAAAAATTGTGGGAAGATTAATCATTGCGAAAGTGTAGCCGTCTTCAGGAGCTGAGAGCATACGTTCCCAGCCTACCCAGCCGGAAGCTCCTGTGGGATTGATGACGTTGATAGTCGTCCCCAGCTTCTTTTCCATATACGGCACGACCATCCTCGCGCCAATATCGGAACCTCCGCCCGGCGCCCAGGGACAAATCAGGGTAATGGGTTTACCCGCCGGAAAAGCCGCTCCGGAGCTGCCCGCCTCGCTTCCTCCGCCCGCAAACGCCGCACCCAGGGCGCCGAGCAAAAGTACGCAAACAATCACAGTCTTTTTCATGTTACTCCTCCATTGTGTTTTGTTTACTACATACTTAGATTTTTCTGTTCCAATTTCTACATTATGCCCCCGCTCCTGTACTTTGTCAAACTTTTTTTTACGGTTTTTTCAGGGGATTTGGAGTTAGGTTTCAGGCGTGTTGGCGGATTTTAGGCGTTTGTATGGGGAAGACGGCTTTAGGGTAAGAGGAACGCGCAAGGGTTTTGCGCACGATTTTGCAGTTCTCCGAACTGTAAGGCGCGCAAAACCGAAGGATTGGAGGGGACGCGAAGCGTGTTTTTTTGGGCCGGAGGTCCAAAAAAACCGAAGCCCCGCAAAGCCCGGTTTTTTGCGGCTTTGCCGCAAAAAATGCGCCCGAGTACGGACGCGTTCCGATAAGAATGGATTATCGTGGCCGCTGACGCGGCCTACGGAATGCGCCCAAATTCCTGACTTACTCCTGACTATCCGACAGAGGGTTCAGCTCGTCAAATTTTTTCATGCGGGCGGTAAGTTTCGAAGAATTGATTTTCCGCGTAATGTCGGCGGAGATGAGTTCCCCCAGAAAAACAGGCACAACGCGGGAATTGTTGAAAGAAATATTGTTGACGTTGACCGTCAAAAGAATGTCCGCGTCCCTGCACAGAGGAGATGTCGCCTTGTCCGTGAGCACGATTTTCGCGGCCCCGGTCTTTTTGATAAACGAAGCTATCCGGGAAGCCGCGCCGGAATAGCGGGGAAAACTAATGATGAGCGCGCAGTCCCTCTTGTCTATGTCCAGAAGAGGCTCAAAAAAACTCGCATCGGCGGACAGGACGGGATGCACTTCGGGAAGGGTCTGGGCAAAAAGCTGCGCGTACACAAACGCGAGGTCCTGACTGCCACGGGGCCCCACGATGAATTTCCGGCGGCTCCCGATGAGCACGCGGGAAATCTCCTCAATCTTTTGCATACCGTTCCGCTTGAACGTGTCCTCGAAATTCCGCGTCATCGTCCGCATCATGGACTGCACGAGGTCGTCCGAAGCCAAATAAGGAATAATCCGCGTGAGCCGGTCAAAAGGAGCGGTCTGCCCCTCCGCGCCGTTTTCAAGATGCGCGCTGATGCGCAGCTGGATACTCTTCTGTAAATCGGCGAAACCCGAATAGCCCAGAGCCTGGGCAAAGCGCACGACCGAAGCGTCGCTCACGCCCATTTCCCCCGAAATATCGTCCGCCGTCATAAAGCAAATGCGGGAAAGG
>JAITGB010000004.1 GCA_031280945.1 Spirochaetales bacterium | reverse complement strand
GACACTCTGGATAAACTCGTTCAGAGCGCCCTTAATTCCGCTGACGGCAAGGAAAAACCCAAAACCGAAAACGAAAAAACCGCCCGCGACCGCGTAAAAAAAGAACTCGAAGCCGGCCTATAAGACAGGAGTTCTTTTCGCGTACAACGCCCCTTTCGGGGCGTTTTTTTCGCCTGCGCCGTTTCCCTCCCTACCAGCGAATGATGTTTCCGCTTGATATATTGCATTGGGAGGGTAATCAGCCAAGTCTTCGGGAATAACCGTTGTAAAAATTATGCCGTCATTTCCATTTGCTTCATTCTCATCAATATCGTTTGACCAACCAAATGTCGGAGGGCTATTTTTATCAGTTAATAATTTTTCCATAAAAGAAATCCGTGTAACACTTTAGCCTTTTTTATAAAATTCGTCCTTTTAAAAATTTTCTACAGAATATGCGCTCTATATGCAGTATATTATTATCAACAAGAAACTATTGAGTCAATCATAAAATCTCTAAATTTTTTCAGGCAGTATTGCGTATAACCGAAACATTGAAGAAATGCGTGTATTTGTTCGTTTGTTTGCGTTGGCTTTTAGAGTTCGTGGTTTTAGGCCGCGCGAAGCGCGGCGCGGGGGTTTACGGCGGGCCTTTGGCGCGTAAGGGTTTTGCGTTGAGTTTTACGGTTCTCCGAACCGCAAGGTACGCAAAACCAGTGGGGCCGTGGGTCCGTGCGCAAGGGATAGAAGCGGACACCCCGCAGAAATTGCAAAGCAATTTTGAGGAGTTGGAGCGGATAGCCCGACTCTCGCGCTTTTTGCCGGAGGCAAAAAGCGCGAGAGATGCGCCCAAATTCTTCCGCTTGCAAATCCACCTGCCTTGAGGGTATACTCCGGCAGTATGAAAGCTCCCTTGAAGATTCTCGCCTACAGCCTCAGAAAAGATGAGGCGGCCTTTTTCGAAAAATTCGGAAAAAAGCACGGCATGGATTTAACCGTAACGGAGGAATCCCCCACAGCCGGGAGCGCGGGGCTTGCCGAAGGCTTCCCCTGCGTGAGCATCATTACAACCCCTGTGGGAGAGCCCGTGCTTCGCGCCCTGTATGAAGGGGGGGTACGGTTTATCTCAACGCGCACCATTGGCTACGACCACATAGACCTCGCCGCCGCGAGAGCCCTGGGCATGAGGTTCGGCAACGTGAGCTACTCGCCGGACGCGGTGGCCAACTATACGGTTATGCTCATGCTCATGTGCATACGCAAAGTAAAGGAGATAGAGAGGCTCGCCTGTAGCCAGGATTTTTCCCTGCGCGGCGTGCGCGGCTTTGAAATGAAAAACCTTACGGTGGGCATTGCGGGAACGGGCCGCATAGGACAGAGGGTTATAGAAAACTTGAGCGGTTTCGGCTGCCGTATTCTCGCCTATGATGTTGTTGAGAACGAAGCGGCCCGCCTTTTTGCGCGGTACGTAAGCTGGGAAGAGATGTGCCGCGACTGTGATATAATTTCCCTGCACATACCCGCGGCGGGCGGCAGCGCCAGTCTCGTAGGGCGGGAGGCCCTCGCGGCCATGAAGGACGGGGTTTTTATTATCAATACGTCCCGGGGCTCGCTGATTGACACCCCCGCTTTTCTTGAGGCCGTTGAAAGCGGAAAAATCGGGGGGGCGGCTCTTGACGTTATAGAGGACGAGGCATCCCTCTACTACAAAGACCTGCGGGGCGAGCCCCTTTCCAACCGGAGCCTTGCTGTTCTCAGGTCCTACCCCAACGTTATCGTAACGCCGCACACGGCTTTTTATACGGACCAGGCCGTGAGCGATATGGTGGAAAACTCTCTTTTAAGCTGCGCGGCCTTTATCGCGGGTACGGACAACCCCTGGGAGGTTAAACTGTAGTGTTCGGGGCCTCTTATCTCGATGTCATATTGTAAAAATCCGAAAAAATCTGTAGTATATTTAGTGTCCTGCGGGGTATGCGGGCGCTATTTAAGACACGGACGCGCTTGGGGTCCGGGAGGCAATAAACTTATGCTGAAGAGTCTCAAAACTGAGCTTGTTACCTGGTCTCCTACCTTTTCCGTGGGCATAAAATTGATAGACGACCAGCACAAGGAGCTTCTTAAACTCACCAACGACCTTTTTAATCACTGTATTGGCGATGAAAAGGCGGAGAGAATGTACTTTCAGAAAGTGATTCACAGCGCGGTTTCCTACATCAAGGTTCATTTTGCCACGGAAGAAAAAATTATGCTTAAAACCAATTTTCCTGGTTACGCCGAGCACAAAAAGCAGCACGATTCCTTTATCCTGACCATCGTTGACCAGGCAAAGACTTTTGAGGAAGCGCGGCAGTTTTCGCTCAGTACGATTACGAAATTCCTCAAAAACTGGATTCTGGAGCATATTGCTATTTCCGACAAACAATACTTTGACTACTTCAGGAAAATCGCCACGCGCAAAGAGGACGGCAGGCTGTCTATTGCCGAAGAAGATATAAAATCCGGCGCGTAGGGGCGCTGTCGCGCCGGGGCGCATATAAATCGCATATAAACAATAAAGAAAGCGGAGGCAAGGCGGTGGGAGAAAAAATTTTTAGACTCAGCCAACACGGCAGTACATCGCGGAGGGAGTTTGCCGCGGGGCTTACGACATTTCTAACCATGTCCTACATTCTGGCGGTTAATCCTTCGATGCTCGGCGGAATCGGCAGCGGCATGACAAGCGGGGCTGTTTTTACGGCAACGGTTATCTCCTCGGTGATTGCGACTTTGTTTATGGCCTTTGCGGCAAATCTGCCTGTAGCCCTTGCCCCGGGCATGGGGCTGAACGCTTTTTTTACCTACACGGCGGTACAGTCTCTGGGCTCCTGGCAGCTCGCCCTTACCGCGGTGTTTCTTGAGGGCCTCCTTTTTATTCTCCTTTCGTTTTTTAGCGTACGCGAAGCCATCATCAAGGCGATTCCCGCAAATTTAAAAAGAGCGGTCGCTGTGGGGATTGGGCTTTTTATCGCCCTTATCGGCCTGAAAAATTCCGGCATTATTACGGGAAACAGCGCGACACTGGTTTCTCTGGGAAACATTGC
>JAITGB010000250.1 GCA_031280945.1 Spirochaetales bacterium | reverse complement strand
GCGGACCAGATTCCACACCGCCGTCCAGTGAAAGGCCGCGCCCGCGAGGACAAAGAGATGCCACACAGCGTGGGTTCCCCGTACGTTCTTCTTTCTGTACCAGAAGATGCCGAGGGTGTAGAGTACACCGCCCACGGCAAGGAGAACGAGGCTCGCAAACGGGGCCGAGCGCGAAAGGGGAAACCAGCCCGCGACCATGGCCCAGCCCATGAGGATGTAGGCGGCGATTTCGATTTTTTTGAGAAACGCGGACTGGAGGCTGCCGAGGATTATTCCCAGGAGAGCCATGCCCCATTCGAAGGCGAAAAGGCCCCAGCCCCACGCGCCCCTGAGCGCCATGAGGCAGAAAGGCGTGTAGGTTCCGGCTATGAGAAGGTAGATTGCCGAGTGGTCGAGGAGGCGCAGTACCTTCTTTACCTCTTCGCGGCGGGAGGCGTGGTAGAAGGTGGAGGTGAGGAACATCACGAGCATCGTTCCCGCAAAGAGTACGCACGATGCCGTACCTGCCGCGTCCGCCTGCCTGCCTCCCAA
Organism: Spirochaetales bacterium; assembly: GCA_031280945.1. Taxonomy (GTDB): domain Bacteria; phylum Spirochaetota; class Spirochaetia; order DTKZ01; family DTKZ01; genus JAISAF01. The sequence goes on along the minus strand of JAITGB010000250.1, from coordinate 3,944 downwards.
AAAGCCCCGCGAGCGCAGCGTCAAAAGGACGAGGCCCGCGGCGGCGGCAAGGGCCCCTACGCCGTGAATCACGGAGTTTGCGACTTCTTCGGCGGAGCTGTATCCGAGCAGGGTTGTTTGGGCGGTTTTCATGTATATATAGGGACGCAGGGAATCCCCCAATAGTTGCAAAAATCACAGGAGTACCGTGCATATATTTTTTTTGAAGATTCAGGGCGCATTTTTTCGGGCAAGAAGCCCGAAAAAACCCACAGCCCGATAAAACGCGGATTTTATCTGTACGCAAAGTCAGGTTAAGTGCGTCATACCAGCACTACGTGGATGTAGCCCTAATCGCGTTTTTGAGGGGGGCTATCCGCTCCAAGTCCTCGAAAGCGCCGATGCGCTTTCTGCGGGCTTTCCGCTTCTATCCCTTGCGCGCCAAAGGCCCGCCGCAGCGTACGCTCTTAGTGAGCGCGGCTGCGGGAGCCTGCCCTCATGGCGTTGAGTATGGCCAGTACCGCCACCCCGACATCGCCAAAAACAGCTTCCCACATTCCGGCCATGCCCAGAGCGCCCAGAAGCAGGATAAGGGCTTTTACCCCCAGGGCGAAGATGATGTTTTCGCGGACTATGCTCCGGGTTTTCCGCGCTATGCGTATGGCCTGCGCTATTTTTTGGGGTTCGTCCGTCATAAGAACAACGTCCGCAGCCTCAATCGCGGCATCTGCTCCCAGGCCCCCCATGGCTATGCCCACGTCCGCGCGGGCGAGGACAGGGGCGTCGTTCATGCCGTCTCCCACGAACACGAGGCAGCCGTCTCCTGTTTTTTCCTTTTCGATTTCCTCAAGTTTTTGAACCTTCTCGTGCGGCAGGAGTTCCGCGTACACGCTGTCCAGCCCTGCTTCGCGGGCTGTTTTTTCGGCAACAGCGCGGCTGTCTCCGCTTAACATGACGGTTTTGCGCACTCCCAGGGCTTTGAGCTGCGCGGCTGCCAGTCTGCCGCCGGGTTTTAGCTCATCGGAAATAACGATGCGGCCTGCGTAGACTCCGTCGACCGCGACATAAACGGACGTACCCGCATCTTCTCCGGCGGAGGGCGCCTCGTACGCAATGCCTGATTCTTCGAGGAACTTCGCGTTTCCCGATAGAACCGGTTTTCCGTCCACATTGGCCTTAAGGCCGCGGCCCGCGATTTCCTCGTAGCCTGAGATTCTTTCCGGCAGCGCTTTTTCCGTGTAGGCTTTTCCAATGGACAGGGCAATGGGATGGTTTGAGCTTGATTCCGCGTAGGCCGCATAGAAGAGGATTTCTTCTTTTGGGAGGCGCGCGGGAATGATGCGCGTTACCCTGAAGTCTCCCCGCGTGAGGGTTCCGGTTTTGTCCAAGACAACTGTGTTTACGCGCGCGAGGGCGTCAAGGTAATTACTTCCCTTTACGAGAATACCCGCGCGGGAAGCTCCTCCTATGCCTCCGAAGAATCCGAGAGGAATGGAAATCACGAGGGCGCAGGGGCAGGAGACAACGAGAAACACGAGGGCCCGCCCCAGCCAGGAGGAGAAGTCCGCTTCGGGCAGAACAAGGGGCGGGATAAGGGCAAGGCCCGCTGCCGCGAAGACGACGGCGGGCGTGTAAACGCGGGCGAACTTTGTAATAAAGTTTTCGACTTTCGCTTTGCGGTTCCCAGAGTTTTCTACGAGGTTGAGTATTTTTGAGACGGTGGACTCTCCAAATTCGCGGGAGACTTTAAGCGTAAGAAGTCCGTTCAAATTGATGCAGCCCGCGAGGACTTCGCTTCCGATTTCCACGTCCCGGGGAAGGGCTTCGCCGGTAAGGGCTGAGGTGTCTATGGCGGAACGGCCTTCTGTAACAAAGCCGTCAAGGGGAATTTTTTCTCCGGGTTTTACGATAATAAGGCTTCCGGCGGGTACTTCACGGGGCGATACGCGGCGGGAGCCTGATTCTGTTTTGAGGTTGGCGTAGTCGGGCCGTATGTCCATGAGGCTGGATACCTGTCTGCGGGAGCGGCCCAGGGCGTAGTTCTCAAAGGCTTCGCCTATGCGGTAGAAGAGCATAACCGCGACCCCCTCGGGGTATTCTCCTAGGGCAAAGGCTCCTACGGTTGCGAGCGCCATGAGAAAGTTTTCGTCAAAAATTTTGCCGCGGGAAATATTTTTGAGGGCGCGGAGCGCTACTTTTCCGCCCACGAGGAGGTAGCTTGCAAGAAAAAGCGGCAGGCGGAGGTTTTCGGGAAAATCAAGGACCATGCCGCAGGCAAAAAGGGCGGCTCCTGTGCCCAGGGCGGCGCGGGAAAAAGCTATCGGGATGCGATTTTTAGTTTTTTCTGTGCGGGGTTTTCCTTTTTCGGCGCAGCAGCCAGAGCCGCAGCCGTGCATGATGCTGGTTTGCATTGGGGTAAGTCTCCTTTCTTCTATAAAGATGAATAATTGCTTATATGTTCAACTATTAGGCGCAAAAAAACCATTTACTCGCTTACGTGCAGAAGCCCCTGTGCGAAGACGTTACTTACGTGTTCGTCATCAAGGGAATAATACACAACTTTGCCGTCCCTGCGGTTTTTGACGAGGCGCGTCTGCCTGAGGGTACGCAGCTGATGCGATATGGCGGACTTTGTCATGCCCAGGAGGGCTGCTATGTCGCAGACGCACATATCGGAGTGCTGGAGGGCGCAGAGGATTTTTACGCGGGTTGAGTCGCTGAAAACCTTGAAGAGGTCCGCAAGCTCAAGGAGGGTTTCCTCTTTGGGCATTTTTTTTCTGACCTTTACAACGACTTTTTTGTGGATAACCTGACAGTCGCACCTGTCTATTTCTGTTTCGCTGATGGCGGCCATGCGCGCCTCTCCTTACTAGTAACAGTTGAACATATAAGCAACTATAAGATATATCGCACGTGGGGGTTCTGTCAAGGGGTTTTTAAAAAAATGTGCTGGTGAGCCCGTGGGCGCGCAAGGGATAGAAGGGGGCCGAAGGCGCCCCGCCGCAGGCGGGGCCGGAGCGATAGCGCAGCCCCGGATAGCCCGGTCTTGCGCTTTTTTTGCCGGAGGCAAAAAAAGCGCGGGATGCGCCCAAATTTCAGAATTCCTGAAAACGGGTCTTGTTTTCCTGCCAGGGGGGGGGATAGACTTGGGTTCATGGCGGCGCTGTACATCGTGGCAACTCCTATAGGCAATTTGGGTGATATTACTCTTCGCGCGCTTGAGACTTTGCGCGGGGTGGACGTTATTGCCTGCGAGGATACGCGGCATAGTTTGCGGCTTTTTGCGCGCTACGATATAAAAAAGCCTCTTGTGAGCTGCCACGGCCACAACGAGGATGCTGCTGCGCGGAGGATTGTGGGGTTTCTTGAGGGGGGAAAAAGCGCGGCCTACGTGAGCGATGCGGGAACTCCGGCTTTGAGCGACCCGGGGGCGCGTCTTGTGCGCGCGGTAAGGGAGGCGGGCTTTCCTGTTATTCCGCTGCCGGGGCCTTCGGCTTTGAGCGCCCTTGTGAGCGTGTCGGGTTTTGGCGGGAAGAGCCTGACTTTTGAGGGGTTCCTGAGCCCTCGTGCGGGCCGGAGGAGGAGCCGCCTTAAGGAGCTTTTAGACAGGAATGAGGCTTTTGTTCTCTACGAATCTGTTCACCGTATTATTAAGCTCCTTGAGGTTCTTGCCGAACTTGAACCAGAGAGGGTAGTATTGGTGGGCAGGGAAATGACCAAGGAGTTCGAGGAATACACGGAGGGAACCGCGGGCGAGGCTCTGCGGTTTTTTGAACGGGAACCCCCCCGTGGCGAGTTTTCGGTACTTGTCGCGGAGAGGAAAAAGAGTTAAAATTAAGGGTGTAGGTGCCGATACTTACAGTAGGATTGTAAAGGAAGGGCTTGGAATGACAATCGATAGACTTGGACCAGTGGATCCTGTCGCAAAGTACAATAAAACCGCGAAAACTTCGCGCCCTGCTTCT
>JAITGB010000186.1 GCA_031280945.1 Spirochaetales bacterium | reverse complement strand
ACCTTCACATCAGGCGAAGGCTGGCTCATTCCCGGCGAAATCCTCCACCACGCTTCTCACGGCGTACACTCCTTCGTCATACTCCAGCCCTTCGGGTGCCTGCCCAACCACATCTGCGGGCGCGGAGTCGTAAAACGCCTCAAAGAAGACTATCCCAACATTCAAATCCTCCCCCTCGACTACGACCCCGACACCAGCTTCGCCAACATCGAAAACCGCCTCCAAATGCTCATTATGAACGCCCGCGAACTCGAAAAACTCCAAACTTCGCCCCGCAAGGCCGCAGCCCAGAGAACACCTGAACTCGCGGTAAGATAAAAACTGTCTTTGATGAAATTTTTTTGATGTGAGGCGGGGGAAGACTCACCCCATTGCCCCCTCTGCGGGGCTCCGCGCGGCGGGCAGATTTTCAGGCCCTCTGCGTAAGGAGCTTCCCGTACTCCTCCTCAAACTGAAGAGCAACAGAACGTCCGTCAAAACGCGCGGCAAGCCTCTGCGAAGCGGCGCGCAGCTCCCCGTGCAGGGCATCGTCCCCCGCCGCCCGCAGAATACAGTCCGCAAGAGCAGCCCTGTCCCCCGGCGGGAAACGCAGGCCATTGCCGTCCGTGAGCTCGCGCATACCCTCAACGTCCGCAACAATAATAGGCAGAGAGCAGCAAATCGCCTCGATGATAGTCATGGGCTGGTTCTCCGTAACCGAAGCGGTAATAAAAGCCCTGCTGTACTGAAGAAGCCCGCTCGCAAGAAGCCTCTCGTGCGGGATTTTCCCCAAAAAGAAAATGTTGTTCTCAAGCCCCAGGTCCCGCGCAAGAGATGCCATCTCAACGCGGCTGGGCCCGTCGCCCACAACCACAAGACGCAGATGAGAATCCCGCGAGGCCGCCGCCGCAAAAGCGGAGAGGAGCGTATCAATCGATTTTTCAAGGCCCACCCTGCCCACAAAAATAAAAGTCTTGTCATTGTAAAAAGGAAATTCTTTTTCAAATTCCTCCCGCGCGGGAAACCTGCGGAATACATCAAGCTCAACCCCGTTTGAAATATGACACACAGGCTTTTCAGGATAACGCTTTTTTATTTCCCCGCAGGCGAACAGGCTCGGAGCGGTAATGAAGTCCGAAGCGCGTATAATTTTCCCCATGTAGCGCCAGGAAATAAACCGCCCCACAGGAAGAAGCCGCTTCAAACGCACAAGGTACAAAAGGTAGGTGTCCTCGCTCAGCATAGTATGGAAAGTCTGCACAAGAGGCAGCTTAAAACGCCGCGCCCACACCATAGCCGCAAGAGCCAGCGTCCCCGGCCCTGTTGTGTGCAGAATCTCAATCTTCTCGCGCAGGAGCTTTCTCTTTAAGACCTGGTTCCAGGGATTATTAAACCGCATCCCCGGATATATATACACCGGAATAGAGGGCACCTTGAAAACCTCAATGCCGTCAATCTCCCGCACAGCCTCCGAAGCCCGAGAACGGGGCACAACCAGAAGAACATGATGTCCCAGACTTTTCAGATTCCGCGCAAGGTTTAAGGTAGCCGTAAGAACGCCGTTGATTTCAGGATAAAAAATCTCAAGAAAAAACGCGATTCTCATACCTAGTACCTGTAGCCAAGCCCTGCGTTAAAATAATGATTCGTCTCGGTGAGCCCCGGCACAAGAGACTTGTTGAGAATCCGCTCAAAAAGGTAGCCGCCGGAAAGCGTTACGCTCCCCGGCCCAAGACGGAAGAAAACCTCCGCCTGAACACCTCCCTGAAAAATCTTCTCCACCACATCCTGGCTTAAAAAGCGCGTCTCGTAGTGAAAAATAGGATTGCCGTCCACATCGTAGCCGTCATCGTAAATGGAACCATCGTTCCGGCCTCCCACGCCTCCATTACTGTTGGGGTCATCAGGCCTCATCATCTTCGCCGAAGCGTTGGCGTGCCGCATGGCCCGCCCCGTAAAGGTAAAACGCAGGCCCTCTACAGGCTCAAAAAGAAAACTTAAACTCAGGCGGTCCGAATTGGGCTCAAGGCCAACCCCGATGTTCTCCCCCGCGTGGGTGTAATTGTTATAGTTGGGAAGAGACAGGGCAGCTTCGCGGGCCGCACGGCCCGCCGTGTCCCCCGGCCCGGACGGCTGGGGCACACCCTGAAGCCCTGAGCGGTGCGTATACATAAAAGGAGTAACCGCAACGTAGTCAAAACGTATTCTTTTAAGCGGCCCCGCCTCAAGAGGAGTCCACGTAATACCCGCCTGGGCCGCAACCTTGAACTTCGTCCCGAATTTAAACGAAAGTAAATCGTTCAGGTTTGTGTCGTCCATGTACATAATGAGCGGAATTTTGAGGGTTTTCATAACCCTGATGTCCGCCAAAAGCCCCACAAGACTATTGTCCTCAAAACCCGCCATGCTCTGGGCGTAGAAAAGCTCCTTAAAAGGCAGGAGGTAGGTCATATCCATGCGCCCCCCCCAGACCATAGTCTCAAAGTAGCCCAGTTCCAGCCAGTCCGTGGGGTACACATTGAGACTCTGGATAACAAGATGCTTGTTGGGGAACTTCTGCACAGCCATAGCCTCAATTTCCGAAGCCGGTTTTAAGTAGCTTGTCGCGGCAAGCTCCAGAAGCACAGTAGAGTAGGCAAGACGTTTTCCCCTCCACATAAAAGAATAGTGACCCGTGTGCGAAGCCTCAGGCGAAAGAACAACGCTGTCCCCCCAGAAAGGGCCAAAGGAATTGCGCATAATGCCCGCCTGAAAATACAGGTCAGCCTCACCCGCCGTAAAACTCACGTTCTGGCTCTGCCGGAGATTGAGCTTGCGCCCCCCCGCGCTAATATCCGCCCAGGTATCAAAAATATCCACGCTGGTACGCTTTCCCGCAGGAAGGACAAAACCCTCCGTATTATCCATAATAAGACCCCGAAAACGCCCCTCAACATGGATAGCCCCTGAAAGCCAGCCCCCCCCCTGAAACTCACCGTACCCCGCCCCGTAGGTACGCCCCCCCTCCTTTGTGGCCTCCCCCCCTCCCTCCAGATGCCAGGAAAAATCCCGCGAAAGCTCCTCAAGATATTCCCGCGCGCGCCTTGAGTCCTCGCGCCCGCCACGGGAGACGACCCTCTCCAAAAGCTCCCTCACAAGCTGGGCCGGATAGGGCCTGGCAACCGGAAGCTGCGAAACAAGCCCCCTGCCCTCCCACAGCTCCAGGTCGTGATAGAACCTGTCGTTCGGATTGGCCAAAAACTGCGCGGCCAGGGGAAAAGCCCCAAAAAGCGCGCACACAACGAAGAAAAAAAACTTACGGCATAGCATATCCAAAATAATAGCGCGAAAAGTACAACACGACAATTGGTTTTTGATTTGGGCGCATTTTTTACGGCCTGCGGCCGTAAAAAACCGGGCTATCCGCTCCAATTCCTCAAAAAGCCTTCGGCTTTTCTGCGGGATTTCCGCTTCTATCCAGGCTGCATGGGCGAGCAGCAAGTCCGAAGGACTTGCGACCAGCCCCTTGCGCGGAACGAGCCCCTCCCAAGACCCCCACAAAATTTTACATGAGCTGCCCCTTACTGGACAATCCCTCCCCCGCACGATTATAATTGTAACAGCAAGGAGGGGCCATGCCCATTGGGGATTATCTTGCGCACAACGCGGCTGTTTTCTTGAACGCGGCATCCAAGAAAGAAGCCTTTCAGGAGTTGGCCGAATTCTTCACATCCCAAACCGGAGCGGCCCCCGGCGCCCGCGCCCTGTACGGCAAAATGCTCGAACGGGAGGAAAGCATTCCCACCTGGATTTCGCGGGGCATAGCAATTCCCCACGTGATTATGCCCGGTTTTGCCCCGGCCCGCCTGTGCATAGGC
>JAITGB010000158.1 GCA_031280945.1 Spirochaetales bacterium | reverse complement strand
AAAGTTTCGCGTCTTGCCCTGGGGCTTCCTGTTGGCGGCGACCTTGAATACGCGGACAGGCTCACCCTTGCGCGGTCTTTGCGCGGGCGCACGTTTTTTTAGAATAATTTATTGAGACAGAAAGAGATGCGGGCGCATTTTTTGCCCAGCGCGATTTTGCTCCGCAAAATCCGCAAGGCAAAAAACCGGGCTATCCGCTCCAATACCTCGTCGCTCCCGTTGGTCGCTCCTGCGGGATTTCCGCTTCTATCCTTTGGTTTTGCGACCCTGCGGTTCGCTAAAAGCGAACCGGTAAAATCGGAGCAAAACCCTTGCGCGGCCTTTGGTGTGAGCCGGCGGCTCACACCAAAGGCCAGGACCCAGGGCCCAGGGCCGCGCCGCGCAGCGGCGCGGGGTTTGGCGTTGTATGGGCTTGACAGGCTTTGCTCTTCGCGGCATAACGAATACCACGCTATAAACCTAAGGAGGGCTGCGGTATGAAAAGAGGGGTTACTTCGTCTATGGCGCCAGGGGCTATTGGGCCGTACTCTCATGCTGTTCTATGCGGGGAGTTTCTTTTTGTTTCGGGTCAAATTCCTGTAAACGCAGAGACGGGGAGGATGCCGGATTCAATCGCGGAGCAGGCTGGGGTTGTTCTTGGGAATATTGAGTTTATTCTTAACGAGGCGGGTTTTTCGCGGGCTGATGTTGTGAAAACTACGATTTTTTTGGCTGACCTTGCTGATTTTGAGGCGGTAAATGCTGTGTACGCGGATTTCTTTGCGGGCTGTGTGTTTCCGGCGAGGTCAACTGTTCAGGTTACGCGTCTTCCGCGGGATGCGCGTATAGAGATTGAGGCTGTGGCCTGTAAGGGTTCCTAAGAGTTACTTTTTATCACACACTTTACTAAAAAACCTCGTGTTGTGGGCTTTTGCGTAAATTTTTCGCGGGCTTCCTGTGTAATTTTTGCTCATTTTACGCGGCTTCGGGGGAAAAACCGTTAAAATTTGGGGAAATTCGCGGGTACGGGCGGGAAATTTGCTGTGCGGCGGCTTGGCATTGTTTTTGCTTATATAAGTGGGGGTTGGCGGAGGCCGCCCCCGGGGGGGTAAAACACTTCGCCGCGAAGCGGCGGGCCGTGCCGCCGCATGGTTTTGCAAGCAAAACCATGCGGGGTAATAGGGCCCCTGCGGGATTTTGCGGAGCAAAATCCCGCAGCGCGCAAGGGATTGGCGGGGTCAGCGGATTTGGCGACGAAAAAACCGCCAAGCCACGCCGCAGGCGGGGCCGAAGCCCCGCAAAGCCCGGTTTATTGATTTTGCGCTGTTGGCGCAAAATCAAAAAATGCGCCCGCATCTTTCTTTTTTTGAATTCATGGGGGCCTGTTCAAAAATATGAAATCCCTCTAATATATTTAGAGTTTCATATCCAGCCGGAGGTAGGTATGGCGGAAAAAATCGAGCTTGTAATCCAGAATGGTTTTATTGTGTATCCTGAGAGGACGGTTTTCGGCGATATTGGGTTTTGCGGGGGGAAAATCGTAAAAACCGGGAAGCCGGGGAGGCTGAAGGGCGCGCGCTGTGTGGATGCTGGGGGGGCTTTTGTGCTGCCGGGGATTATCGACCCGCATACGCATCCTGTGTATTTGGATAATCTTGAGGGTCTTGCGCATACTGCGGCCTGGGGGGGCGTTACGACTGTGATGCACTACGCCTACGCGAAGCCGGGTGAGAGTCAGCTTGCTGTTATCCGCGAGTGGAAGAGGGAGGGGGGGGAGTCTTCCTGCATAGATTTTGCTTTGCACGGGGGTTTTTTTGAGACTTTGAAGCAGCAGGCGGAGCTTGGGGAGTGTTTTAAGGAGGGGGTTACGTCCTACAAGATGTTCATGGCCTATGCGAAGCTGGGCTGGATGACGGACGACTACGCCCTGGTCAAGGCTATGGATGCTATCGGGAGGCTGGGGGGCATGGCTTCGGTTCATGCGGAAAACGGGCTTGCGATTGATTATATTCAGGATAAGCTTCTTGGGGAGGGGGCGGATTTTGCGGCGAGGTTTTTGGAGACGAGTCCTGATATTGCGGAGGCTGAGGCGGTTTTCCGCGCTGTGAGCTTGGGGAGGCTTATGGGCTGTCCTGTGTATATTCCTCATGTTTCTTCCGGGGAGACTGTTGATGTTATGCGTTTTCTCCGCGCCAAAGGCGTGAGGGCGTTTTTTGAGACCTGTCCGCAGTATCTTGCGCTGACCTGGGATGAGTTAAAAAAACGGGGGCCCCAGGGCAAAGTGGGGCCTGCCATCAAGACGCGGCAGGACCAGGATGCTCTGTGGCAGGGGGTGAGGGAGGGGCTTTTCGATACTTTCGGGAGCGACCACGCGCCCAAGGACAAGAAGCCTGAGGATGATTTTTTCAAGGCTCCCTATGGTTCGCCTCAGGTTGAGACTATGCTCAGCGTTATTTGGCAGGAGGGGGTAAACCGGGGGAGGATTACTCCAAACGATATTGCGCGGCTTTTGTCGGAGAATGCGGCCCGCATCATGGGCGTTTTTCCGCGCAAGGGGCGGCTTGATGCGGGTTCGGATGCTGATGTTGTTATTTTTGACCCCAAAGAGAGCTGGAAAATCAGCGCGGCGAACCAGCATTCGCACTGCGGCTATACTTTGTTTGAGGGGAAGGAGATTTTGGGGAGGGTTAAGTCTGTTATATGCCGGGGTAAGTTTGTGATAGAAAACGGGGAGTTTACGGGTTCAAAAAAACAGGGGAAATTCCTGGCTACAAAGGCGGGGCGCGCGCAGGGTTCACCATGAAAAAGATAATTATGCTGCTGACTTTTCTTATCGTGGCGGCGTTGGGTACTTTTACTGCTATTGGGCTGCAGAGGCGTTTTGGGGCTGAGGCTGCTTCTTCCGGGGTTCCTTCGGCTGAGGGCTCTCCGTCTGCCGGGGAGGGTTCTCCGGCTGCGGGGAATGGTTCTCCGGCGGGGGCTGGAAGGGGGGGCGGGGCCGGCGGCTCTGGTCAGCGGGGGGCGGGCGGAGAGGGGGCCCGTATGGCGTCTTCTGTCGCGGTTGAGGTGGACGATGTTCTTGTTCTGCCCCTGCGGGAGGTTGGGCATTTTTCCGGTTCCCTTCAGGCGCGCTCGCGCTTTGTGCTGTCTTCCAAAGTGGGGGGAAGGCTTTCCTCCATTTCCGTTGATGTGTCAGACCCTGTAAAGCGGGGGCAGGTTGTTGCCCGCCTTGAGGACAGGGAATATGCTACTGCTGTGCGGCAGGCCCAGGCGGACCTTGATGTTGCGCGCGCGAATCTTCGGGATGCGGACAATTCCCGCGAGACGGCCCGGCTTGAGTCTGCGCGGGCGGAGAAACTTTTCAAGAACAAAATCGCTTCCCAAATGGAGCTTGAGAACGCCCAGACTGCTTTGCGCAAGGCGGAGATTCAGCATACGGTTGCGGAGGCTCAAATCCGGCAAAAGAGGGCTGCCCTTGATACTATGCAGGAGCGTCTTGATTCTACCCGCATCATTGCGGAATGGGAGGGCGGCGGCGGACAGAGCCGCGTTGTTGGCGAGAGGTTTGTTGATGCGGGGGCTCTTCTCAAGGCAAATGACCCCCTTGTCTCAATTATAGATATGAGTTCCCTTACGGCCACCATCAGCGTTACGGAGGCCATGTATTCGCGCATCACTCTTGGGCTCAAGGCTCAGGCGGAAACCGATGCTATTCCGGGGCGGAGTTTTAACGGCGCGGTGGAGAGGATTTCTCCTGTTTTGAACCAGACGAGCCGTCAGGCCGAGGTGCGCGTGAGCCTTCCCAATCCTTCGGGGGTTCTCAAGCCGGGTATGTTTGTGCGGGTGTCTATCGAATACTCAAATAGGCAGAAGGCCCTGAGCGTTCCTGTTTTGGCCCTTGTAAAGCGCGGCGACAGGGAGGGGGTTTTTCTCCTTTCGGAAGACAAAAAAACCGTGCGCTTTGTTCCGGTGCGCACGGGCATAAGCGATTCGGGCAGGACGGAAATCCTTGACCCTCCTGATTTGTCGGGTCAGGTTGTTACCCTCGGCCATCATCTTTTGCAGGACGGTTCGGAGGTGTTTGTTCCATGAAAATTTCCGAGTTTACTGTCAGGCGTCCTGTTTTGACCCTGATGGTTACTCTTATTGTCGTTATTCTGGGCGGCGTAGCTTTTTTGCGCCTGCCTGTTGACCTCATGCCGGACATCAACTACCCCATGATTACCGTACGAACGGAATACGAGAACACGGGGCCGGAAATCATCGAGCAGCTTATCACCCGCCCCATTGAGCAGGCCCTTTCCGCTGTTCCGGGGGTGGAAGATGTTATTTCAACTTCGCAGGAAGGGGTGAGCCAGGTACGCCTTGCCTTTACGTGGGGTACGGACCTTACGGAGGCCACAAACGATGTGCGCGACAGGCTGGAGAGGGTTATTGGGCGGCTTCCCGATGAGGCCGACAGGCCCAGGATTTTCAAGTTCGACTATTCGGCTTTTCCCATTATGTTTTTGGGGGTTTCCGGCAGCGTTGACCCCCTGTACCTGCGCAGGCTCATCGACGACCAGTTAAGCTACCGCTTAGAGAGGATTCCCGGCGTTGCCTCCGTGGAGGTTTGGGGCGGGGATGAGAGGGAAATTCAGGTAAATGTTTTTCCCGAAGCTCTCAAGGCCCTGGAGCTTCCTATTTCGCAGGTAGCCGACCGCGTAGCCGCGGGCAATGTTGAAAGGCCCGTCGGTACGATGTACAAGGACAGCCAGCAGATTTCCATGCGCACAGCCGGAGCCTATGCGGCAGCGGACGACATCAAGCGCGTTGTCGTGGCCCAGAGGGACGGAAAGCCCGTTCTCGTGGAACAAATAGCGCTGGTCGAGGATACTGTCAGGCGGCACACCCGCATAGCCCGCATCAACGGACAGCCGGGTCTGCGCATGGCCGTAAGCAAGCAGTCCGGGGAGAACACCGTCTCCGTGGCGCGGGGCGTGCGCGAGGAAATAGAGCGTATCAACAGGGACTTTCCGCAAATTTCCCTTGTTATCCTTGTCGACACCTCAACCTACATCAACCAGTCCATAGGCAACGTGGGAACTTCCGCCCTGTACGGAGGGGTTATCGCCCTTGTTATCCTTGTGGTATTTCTCCGTAACCTCCCCAGCTCCATAGTCATTGCCGTTACCATTCCCATTTCGATTATAGCGACCTTCGCCCTCATGTACTTTAACAAGTTTACCCTCAACATGATGAGCCTGGGAGG
>JAITGB010000144.1 GCA_031280945.1 Spirochaetales bacterium | reverse complement strand
TTCCTCAAAGCCGCTTCGCGGCTTCTGCGGGATTTCCGCTTCAATCCCTTGCGCCCCACGGCCTTCTTGCGCTTCGCGCAATTTGATTTTGTGTAGTGGGGGTAAATGCAGCCGCCCTGAAGGTATCAGGCGCGCGCGAATTTAAAACTTCAAATTCGGCTTTGTCGCGGGATTGTAGCCCGATTCAAGAATTCTGTTTCCCCGCATTTGTAAAATCGCTTTACTCGAACCCTTGCTTGAAGTGTGAAACTCGCGCCTGCCAAACGTAACAGTTACGCCCGGAAAAATAAAATCTTCCGCGACAAGAAAACTTTCGCTGTCCACCTGCAAGTCTTTTTGCAGCAGGGAAACCTTCTCGGCAAGAAGAGCAATGTCCGCGGTAATGCGGCTCACCTCAGAAGCAAGCTGAGCCTTTGCCTTTTCAACCTTCTCCCCGCCCCGGCTCTCGCGGGCAGCCTTTCCCATAAGAGCAAGCTGGGACTTTGCCTCCGCAAGCTCCTTTTCTTTTTGCTCCTTGTTTCTTTGAGCCTCCTTGAAAGCCGCAAAAAGACTGGGATTCGTCCCCACCATAGCGTAGGTAGGAATTTCAAGGGTATTACCAAGTTTTTTGCACCACAGACTGCCCCCCGCGAGAACGCTGCCGCCTATGAACTCCGCCTTCCTGCCCCTGAGAATACAGTGCTTCCACACAACAAGCTGGGAATGGAGGACTACCTCCTCAATAAAAGCATTACCCTTACAAATAACCCTCGCGCTCTCCACATACTTCGCAAAAAAGTCGCCCCCGCACTCTATAAGGGCCTCGCCGTTTCCCCTGACAGCGGATTTTAGCAGTATGTTTCCCCCCGCGCGCAGAGTAGCCCTGCCCACAGAGCCGCCAACTTCAATATCTCCCTTAGCCTCAACCGTAAAACCGTCGCCTATTTCCCCCGTAACCACTATGGAGCCTTCAAAATGCAAATTTCCGGTTTCGAGGTTGACCCCATCCACTGTAATACTCTGCTCAATGCTGATTTCTCCAGTCGGCGAGCACACCACGTTTCCGTCCACCGCGGCAAAAATATGAGTTCTTTCCGCGTCCCAAAAAGTATTCGCCCCCGCAGTCAGGGCAAACCCCTCCTGGCTAGACCGGGCTAAAATGGGCTCACCCCGTACCGTCATGCCCGGAACAGGCTCCGCAGGTATAACAAGTTCCGCGAGAAGCTCCCCCTTTTTTTTATTCTCAATAAAATTAATTTCCCTGAATTCCACGCGGTCAAAACCAGTTGTGAGGTACGGCTTTCCCCGGTCGGAATTAAAGTGGTACAGAACATTCGTTTCCTCGCTGTGAACAGGCTCCTTCCCATAGGCAACAGTATGAGACTTTCCGTATTCCCTGTGCAAAAGAATTTTTTCGATAAGAGGCTGGTCGATTCCGTAGACAACCCCGCTTTTGTTGAGAGCCTCAAGAATATCCCCCAAAATAGGAGGAGCCGCGCCCTTCTTGGGAGGCTCTACCGTAACCCGCGCCGCCATATCATCCTCATCAACCTCCACCGTAATAATGGCAAGAAGAACCTTACCCCCCTCCCACTCAACAAGAGCCTCATCGGAACCCGAAGCTCTCTCAATACACTCACGCAAAAGCCTCCTGGGCACCTCCGGCATACCCAGAAGCTGCATACGGCTTTTCACCTCCTCAGGGTACACAGGCTTCCCCTTGCCTTCGGAAGGCCACACAGTAAGAAATACCCAGCCCTTTTGGTAGAAAACAGAGAAACTCCCGTCCTGGGAAACAGAACTTGCAAACTTACCGCGGGCATCTTTTGCCATATAAGAATTACAAATACTTTTTCATAGGCTCGTCAATAACCCCCGCCTCAAGCTCTATGTACGGCTTGACCGGACTCATATTGAGCTTCGGAAAAAGAACCTCCTCAACCTGAAAAAAACCAACGCTCGAAGACATAGTAATACTGATTTTCACAGGCTTCTCCACGCCCGCCCGTATCTCAATCTTTTCGATAGCCGAAGACGAATACTTGTGAATATCGCCCACCTTCGCGTCTGTGGCAATCATCATCGGAATCCGGGCCCTGCCTTTGGCCATATCCGCCCCGTCCGCAATGAGAATAATGCCCGCCTCAAGGCTAAAAATCCTCACAAGGCCCATGTGCCCGCAGATACACTCGCAGGTCAAAGCCCGCACAGTAACCTGCCGCCGAATATCCCCCGGATAGCGCAGCTCCAAAAAACGATTCAAAATAGGAAGCGCCAAAGTTACAGAATACTCCTCGTGGCCCATGCGCGTAACCGACATCCCAATATCGTGCAGCATACCCGCGAAAAAAAGCGCCGTCAGCGAATCCTCGTAGGACCCCCCCTCCTCGCGCGCCAGGCTCAAAGGAACACCCGCGCGGTCAAGAAGCCCCGCCACAGTAAAAGCGTTCAGAACAACAGTCCTCATGTGAACAGGCCCGTGGTCATTGTAGGCGAGCCTCTTGATGGAAACAGCATTCCCGTACTCCTGATAGGCGTGAATCTCCTCATCGCACAAAGCAAGCCGCGCCGTATCGAACAAAGGCCCCCCCGCCAGCCTCTTCAAAATCGCGCGCTCCAGGGCCTCCTCTTTCGGGGACTTCGTCATATTCTCATTCATACTCTCATTATTGAAGAAAAAAAGCCTTCCCGCAAGGGATAACGAAGAATTTGGGCGCAACCCCGCGTTTTTTGCCGCAGGCAAAAAACGCACGGTCGGGCTTTGCGGGGCTTCGGCCCCACCCTGCGGGTGTGGCACGCTTCGCGTCCCCTCCAATCCAGGCTGCATGGGCGAGCAGCAATCCCGGAGGGATTGCGACCAGCCCCTTGCGCAACCTATTACCCCGCAGGGTTTTGCTTCGCAAAACCCTGCGGCGGCGCGGGCCAGAAGCCCGCGCGCTGCGCGCGCGGGGGCTTTTCCCCAAGGCCGGTTCTCTGCTATATTAGTGAACAGGAGAAACACTATGGAAGCAGTACAAACTTACGCCGAAGGGCCGCCCACGCCCGAATCAATCTGGGCAATCCTGCGGGAAGTCGCCAAACAGCAGGAGGAAAACGCCCTCCA
>JAITGB010000137.1 GCA_031280945.1 Spirochaetales bacterium | reverse complement strand
GCGCGGAGTTTTATCGCGGGGCTCACCATGCTGGCGTATCTGCGAAAACCCCGTTTTACGTTTTCCTTCGCGCAGGTGGCCGCAGGGGCCGCCAACGCTCTTACAATGACCCTGTTTGTTCTTTCCACAAAGCTCACAACAGCGGCAAACGCAATACTCCTCCAATACTGCGCTCCCATTCTTGTCGCAATTCTGGGCTGGCTCATCCTCAAGGAAAAACCCCGCTGGGAACACTGGGCCGGCCTTGTTCTTATTATGGCGGGAATCTGCATATTTTTTCTTGACAAGGTCTCAGGCGGAAATAACATGGGAAACATACTTGCCCTTGTGAGCGGTTTTACCTTTGCCCTGTATTCCATTTTTTTGCGGAAACAGAAAAACGGCTCTCCGGCGGAATCGGTTATTCTGTCGCACGCCCTTGTGAGCCTTGCGGCCGTTCCTTTTGTGTTTTTGTTTCCGCCGGAAGTCAAAGCCTCATCTCTTGCGGCAGTTTTTTATCTGGGGATTTTTCAGGTAGGGCTGGCCTCCCTTCTTTTTACCTATGGAATAAAGCACATTCCGGCTCTGCAAAGTATGCTCATCGCCGGCCTTGAACCCATCCTCAATCCCCTGTGGGTTTTCTTTCTTATAGGGGAAGAGCCTTCCGCCAACGCCATAACAGGGGGCCTCATTATCGTGGTGAGCGTTACTCTTACCTCGGTTATTTCCGCCCGGAGAGCAGCCAGGACAGAGGCGTAGAGGCGCTATTCTCTTGAGGGGGCGGGGGCGCCAAGATGAAAGACGTGTGTTTTGTCTTCGACTGTTACCGCGTCGCGCAGGAATACGTCCTTTCCTATTTTAGTGTTGCTTCCTATTATGGCCATTCCGCCTATGCGCGCCCGCTCGCCTATGCGGCTATTCTTGCCGACAACGGAAGAAAGGCCGACTTCGACTTCCTGTTTTATGATACATCTACTTCCTATTTTTGAGCCTTCGTGCAGGCGGCTCCGGCTTCCTACCGCGACTTCGTTGCCTATGACGACGCTGTTTTCAATTACGGCGCATTTTTGGATAAAGCATTTTCTTCCTATTTTTATTTTGGAGCCGATAACGACTCCTGTTTCTATAACCGCGCCGCCTTTAATCAGGACCTCGCTGTCCACGGTAACGTCGTCTCCAATCTGAACTTCTCTGTCCAGAATGGCGTCCTCGCCGATTTTTACGTTTTTGCCCAGTACAACGCCGTTTCCGATTATAGCTCCGCTCTTAATGGCTGCGCCTTCGCCTATTTTTACATTCTCGCCGACCCGTGCGCTCTCATCGATAGAAACGGCGGCTTTGTTACCCATACAGGTCTCCTCGTGCATGATGCGTATGAACGTATTGATAAAATCATCAGCCGGACAAAAAACGTGATGATTGTTTCTGTTTACAGCGCCTATCCTTAACAGCGGTTCCTGCGGGTATACAGGGGCTTTAAGGGGCAGGCCATGGAATAACGGCCCCAGGTTCCGCTTTTATCCTTTGCGGTTTGTACGCGAAGGGGTGCGCGGAACCCGGGAGTGTGTAACACTATTAAAGATGCTGCTACACCGACGAACCGATTACCTTTGCCTGTACGGCGGGTTTCTTGGCTGCTTTTTTGACTTTCTTTTTTGCGGCTGGCTTTGCAGCGGGTTTCGCGGCAGGCTTTGCCGTTGCTGCGGCTTTTGCCGCGGCGATGAGTTTGGTTTCCTCCGCGGCGATTTTCTTGTCCAGAGCGGCTCTCTGCGCCTGGAGTTTTTTGAGCGACGCAACAATCTGTTCTGGTTTTGGCATTATTGCCCTCCTCATGGATTTAGATTCTTTAGCGTAGCATTATACAAAAAAAAACACCAGCCCTTTTTTTGCAATACAACGCTTTTTTTTGAATTTTTTTTCAGGTGAAACGGAAGGCGTTTTTACTGGTGGGTGCGCCCTCTGCGGGAATAGGGCGCTGCGCCTCCGCAAAAGTTACCGGGGGCCCTCCCCACTGTCAACAACTTAAGGGAAGCTGAACGGGGATAGTTTCTTACTGCGCAAGGGATAGAAGCGGAAATCCCGCAGAAAGCGCATCGGCGCTTTCGAGGAATTGGAGCGGATAGCCCGGTTTTTTCGGGCCTTGCCCGAAAAAATGCGCCCATTTTCTTAAGTTGTTGACATTGGGGCTTGAACGGGTCTGGCCTGCGGGAGCATAATTAAGCCTATGGAGGTATCATAATGAACGAGGTAATGAGATGGCACCATGAGGCCCTTGCGAAGAGGACGGTGGAGGCCCTGAAGAAAAATCATTTTGACGCGGTGTATTTTCAGGGTGCGCGGGAGGCTGCTGAGTTTGTGATGGGGTTTGTGAAAGAGGGGGCTTCGGTGGGCTTCGGGGGCTCCATGACCATAACGGACATGGGGATGCAGGAGAAGGTGAAGGCAAAGGGAGGGGTGGTTCTTGACCACAACGCGCCGGGGCTTTCGGACGAGGAGAGGGCCGTTATACGCAGGAAGCAGCTCCTGTGCGATGTATTTTTGACGGGCACGAACGCTGTTACGATTGACGGCTGTCTTCTCAATGTTGACGGGGCGGGAAACCGTGTCGCGGCCATGACCTTTGGGCCGGGGAAGGTGATTGTGGTTGCGGGGACGAACAAAATCCGCAAGAATCTGGACGAGGCTCTTGAGAGGGTGCGCCACTATGCGGCTCCCCTCAACAACAAGAGGCTCGCTAAGACCAATCCCTGTACGGTAACGGGTACCTGTATGGATTGTCAGGCGGACACCCGTATCTGTAACATCTACACGACCATGAAGCGCAAGCCTTCAGTTACGGATATGACTGTGGTTCTTGTGGGCGAGGCTTTGGGGTATTAGACAGCGGTGGTTATTTTTTCGAAAATTTGCACGGCCCTGGTCCTGCCTCCGGGCTGTTTTATTCTGGGCCTCGTTCTCTTTGCGGTTTTTTTTCTGCGTCAGGCGAGGAACAGGATTATTGTACTGTGTATGGCCCTGGGCCTGCATCTTTTTTCGATTGAACCTGTAAAAGACCTTCTCCTTATGCCCCTTGAGGACGCCCTGCCTGCCCTTGCTCGGGAAAGCGTTTTTCCGGGGGAGGGCGGCCCTGAGGCTGTTGTTGTTCTGGGCGGGGGCCTTGTTCAGTCTTCGCCTGAGGCGGAGGGAGGAAGGGATACTCTTTCAGCCTCTACCTTAAAGAGGGTTCTCTCCGCGAAGTCTCTGGCGGACCGCTTTTCCCTGCCTATTGTTTTTGCGGGGGGGAAGGTTTTCGACTACGGTCAGGAGGACGAGGCGGATGTGGCCTCCCGCGTTCTTGCTGCGCTGGGCCTTCCGCCTCGCCGCTTTTTTGCGGAAAAAGAGAGCCGCAACACCTGGGAGAACGCGAGAAACGCTGCCTCTCTTTTTGGGTACAGGAAGGTTATTCTCGTAACATCGGCCTGGCACATGCGGCGGAGCGTTTCGGCTTTTGAGGAGAACGGGGTTTCGGTTATTCCTGCGCCTACGGATTACCTGTGTGACAGAAACTCTCCCTACGATATTTTGAGCTTTTTGCCTTCGCTGGGGGCTTTGTCCGGGACGTATACCGCCCTGCACGAGTATATGGGCCTTCTCTACTACAGGCTGGTCTACCCGTGAAAACGGCGCGGGGGATGGCGATTATTCTGGGCCTCCTTGCCGCGGGCGAGGCCCTGTCCGCTCTTTTGGAGCTTCCGGTACCGGGAAGCGTTCTGGGAATGGCTCTTATGGCCTGTCTTTTGGCTCTGGGCCTTATCCGTCTTTCATGGGTAGAGGACGCGGCGTCTTTTCTTACGGAAAATCTTGCTTTCTTTTTTGTGCCTGCGGGCGTGGGCCTTATGGTTCACTTTGAGCTTTTAAGCCGGGAGTGGCCCCTCATTCTGGGGCTTACGGCCGCGACTACCTGTCTTGTTGTTGCGGTTGTGGGGCTTTTTCACAGGGCCCTTGCGGGCGGCAGGAAGGGGACCCCGGGCGGGAGCGGCAGCGGGTGAGTGAGGCGTTTCTTTCGCCCTTTGCCTGCGCGGGCCTTACCTGCGCGGCTTTTGCCCTGGGGCTTGGCCTGTACAGAAAAACGCGCTGTGTTTTTCTGCATCCGGTTTTGGTTTCGGTTACTCTTTTGATTGTTTTTCTCACTCTGGCGAATATCCCCTACGAGACCTATAACCGGGGCGGCGGCTACATAAGCGTTTTTCTTTCTCCCGCAGTGGTTGCTCTGGGCGTTTCTCTTTACAAGGAGGCCGCGAGAATCAGGCGGGAGGCTCTTCCGCTTTTCCTCACAACCCTTGTGGGGAGCCTCACGGGGCTTATTTCTGTTGTTGTGCCTGCGGTTCTTTTGGGCGCGCCTAAGGAGCTTACCATTTCCCTTGCGCCAAAATCCGTTACAACGGCTATAGCTGTGGAAATCTCAAGCCGTCTTGGAGGCGTTCCTTCCTTGTCCGCGGCAATCGTGATTTTAACGGGAGTGTTCGGTACGGCTTTGGGCCCCCTCGTTCTCCGCCTT